>DAIUEA010000001.1:0-4599 GCA_036845365.1 Limnohabitans sp.
GTCCGCGAGCGCGCAAGTCGGCAAGTACAGATTCGATACCGTTTTTGTCAATCAAACGCAGTGCTGCACTTGAAACGCGCAAACGAACCCAACGGTTCTCGTTCTCAACCCAAAAGCGACGGTATTGCAGATTAGGCATAAATCGACGTTTGGTCTTATTGTTAGCGTGGGAAACATTGTTTCCTACCATAGGGCCTTTGCCCGTTACTTCACATACACGTGCCATAGTGGACACTCCAATCAATATTCACGGCCCTGTAGGATTTCTCTCGCTACCCACCAGGCCTCACCTCGCCAAATTAGGGGGCGGTATCCCCGGCTTAGATGAAGAAATCACTAAGAATGCTTCTCTCCACTAGCCTAAACATAGTCTGTCAACTTTTTTACGCAACAAGGCACAGAGACCAAAGTATCAGTAAAGCCTTAAATTATAACCCAAAAAAGTTGTTTTTCGCGTACTATTGCTGTTGCTCCAAATAACGCTGTGCATCTAAAGCAGCCATACAGCCTGTACCTGCGCTAGTTATGGCTTGGCGGTAAACATGGTCCTGGACATCGCCTGCTGCAAATACACCTTCCACACTGGTCATCGTCGCCAAACCCTGAAGTCCGCTGCGGGTCACGATATATCCATCCTTCATTTCAATTTGACCCTTAAATATATCCGTATTAGGTTGGTGTCCTATTGCAATAAAACAACCGTGGAGTTTGAGATCCTCGGTGGTGTCCGATTGAATATTTTTGAGCCTCACCCCGGTCACCCCAGAGGCGTCGCCTAAAACCTCATCCAGCACACTATGGTAGTGAAGGATTATCTTGCCAGCTCTGACTTTGTCCATTAATTTATCAATCAAAATGGCCTCAGCTTTGAACTTATCGCGCCTATGGACCAAATGCACATGGCTGGCAATATTAGATAAGTAAAGCGCCTCCTCAACTGCGGTATTGCCCCCACCCACTACGCAAACATCCTGCTCTTTATAGAAAAAACCGTCGCACGTTGCACATCCCGATACTCCCCGTCCCATATACGCTTGCTCAGAAGGTATACCCAAATACTTTGCTGATGCTCCTGTCGAAATAATCAAACTATCGCAGGTGTAAATTGCGCTGTCACCTGTTAAGGTGAAGGGTTTGGTCTTTAAATCAACAGTGTGGATATGATCAAACACGATGTTGGTGTTGAAGCGTTCAGCGTGTTTTAAAAAACGCTGCATGAGCTCTGGTCCTTGAACGCCGTCTGCGTCTGCGGGCCAATTGTCAACATCCGTGGTCGTCATTAACTGCCCGCCTTGGGCAATACCCGTTACGAGGGTGGGCTGGAGATTGGCTCGGGCAGCGTAAACGGCTGCTGTGTAACCTGCTGGACCAGAGCCCAAAATTAAGACTTTGCTGTGTTGAATGCTTGAAGACATATAAAATTTGTTAATTAAGGGTGACAAAAGTGAGAAAATAGTAGATAGTTATCAAACCAAACTCAAAGTTAAAAGTGGTTCTATTGTAAGAAGCCACTGGGCTCTTTTTCAGTGAAGTTTCAAATACCCACAATCTTAAAAATACAGAACATCTTTCAAGAATAAAGCCACTCAGATCCTATCCTCCTTTATGACCTACTCGCTAAATACCATGACATCTGAGCGCGTTGCTCAACCCCCTCCAACTGGCTTTAGACGATTTACCCAAGAGATTGCGCTGACATTAGGTTTTGTTTTTTTAACTTTTTGGTTTCTCTCCCTTGTTACACACTCCCCCCTAGATCCAGCTTGGACTACGTCGGGCAACATAGCTCCTATAAGAAATTGGGGGGGTCGTCTTGGAGCTTTGCTTGGGGATGTTAGCTTCTTCTTTGCTGGGTACTCTATTTTATGGATGTTCGCTGCGGCCTTGATGACTTGGCTTAACGCCCTAGCAACTCGCCTAAGAGCGGAGAGCGAAGCGCTTGAACACACTCATGACGGGTGGGTACACACCAGTTGGGCTTTTTGGAGCGGTAACCTTTTACTGCTTTTATCGAGCACTGGACTTGAGTGGACACGACTCTACAGATTCGAGAATCATCTCCCGGGGCATCAAGCGGGCGGAGTGATCGGTTACTTAGTTGGTCATAACGGTATGCAATGGTTTGGTTTTAATGGTTCGTGCCTGATTTTTATTGCCTTCATGATGGTCTCTTTGTCCTGGGTTTTTAGATTCTCATGGATTCACTTGGCTGAGAGCATTGGTTCACATGTAGATCACTACCTTGAACTTAGAAAAGAGAGAAAGGCAAGAGATGAGGATATTGCGATGGGATTGGCCGCGGCCAAAGAGCGTGATGAAGTAGTGCACGGCGTCAAAATAGATCCCGAGGACGATTTCACACCGCCCCCGGTTACTCTTCGTGTACCCAAGGACATTGAGCCGCCTGCTCCTCCAAAGAGTGAGCGAATTGCTCGGGAGCGGCAAAAACCTCTTTTCACAGATCTCCCAGACTCGAGACTACCTCAGGTCGATTTGCTCGACTCCAGTCAATCCAAAGTCGACACCGTCTCGACCGAGACACTTGAGGTGACGAGTCGCTTGATAGAGAAAAAACTTAAAGACTTTGGAGTGGAAGTGCACGTCGTAGAGGCGTCCCCGGGCCCGGTCATCACACGCTATGAGATTGAGCCTGCAACAGGCGTTAAGGGTTCTCAAATAGTCAACTTGGCCAAGGATTTGGCTCGCTCTTTAAGCCTTGTCTCTATTAGAGTGGTGGAGACGATACCTGGCAAAAACTATATGGCCCTGGAGCTACCAAATGCAAGGCGTCAAACCATCCAACTTAGTGAGATTTTAGGCTCCTCTATCTATAACGAAGGTAAATCGTTACTTACCATGGGGCTAGGTAAAGACATCATTGGTAACCCCATCGTAGCAGACCTTGCAAAAATGCCCCACGTATTGGTGGCAGGCACCACGGGCTCGGGTAAGTCTGTGGGGATTAATGCAATGATCCTCAGCCTTTTGTACAAAGCTGAGGCCAATGACGTGAGACTTCTCATGATTGATCCAAAGATGCTGGAGATGTCAGTTTACGAGGGTATTCCTCACCTGCTTGCCCCCGTTGTAACGGATATGCGCCAAGCCGCGAATGGTCTCAATTGGTGCGTCTTTGAGATGGAGCGGCGCTACAAGTTAATGAGCAAACTTGGCGTGCGCAATTTGGCGGGATACAACCAAAAAATCGATCAGGCAAAAGAGCGCTCTGAGCTGATCTCCAACCCTTTTAGCTTGACTCCCGAGTCGCCCGAGCCACTGGACCGACTCCCCTTCATTGTCGTCGTGATCGATGAGCTTGCGGATTTGATGATGGTGGTGGGTAAAAAAATCGAAGAACTGATTGCCAGGCTTGCTCAAAAAGCTCGAGCAGCAGGTATACACCTCATTCTGGCCACCCAACGCCCTAGCGTGGACGTCATCACCGGACTGATCAAGGCCAATATTCCGACCCGAATAGCCTTTCAAGTCTCAAGCAAAATCGATAGCAGAACAATCTTAGATCAAATGGGGGCAGAATCGCTTTTAGGAATGGGCGATATGCTCTACCTACCCAGCGGAAGTGGAATGCCTATTAGGGTTCACGGCGCGTTTGTAAGCGACGAAGAAGTGCACCGAGTTGTCAGCTACCTGAAGTCTCAAGGACCGCCCAACTACATAGAAGGCGTTTTAGAAGGTGGCACCGTAGACGGCGAACCCGACGGTCCAGATTTATTTGGTAACTCTGGCGGAGAAAAAGATCCCCTTTATGATCAAGCAGTTGAGATTGTCTTAAAAAATAGAAAGGCCAGCATCTCTCTTGTACAAAGGCACTTGAAAATTGGATACAACAGAGCCGCACGATTAGTTGAGGACATGGAACACTCGGGCTTAGTCTCATCTATGGGCACGAACGGACAGCGCGAAATATTAGTCCCGTCCAGGGAAGAATAATTAACTCAGGCGCTTAAAAAGAGGAGCTATAGAAAAGGAGCTTTGAACCGCTTTAGACCAGCTTAAAGTCCATCCCCGCTCCATTGGACTTTAAACACTCCCTGGCCCCACTCACCACTTGCGTACAGCACCCTTATCTTAATGACATTCATAATGACATCTTCTATTCTAAGATTTTCGCTCCTACTGTGTTTGGCGTTTTTAAGCGCTAGCCCTGGACAAGCTCAAAGTCAGACCGTTGAGACTCAAAACGCTCAAACTCCCCCCTCAAGCAGTTTGGACTTGCTTGCTCAGTTCAAGAAAACAACCCAATGCGCCACCGCCCATTTCTCCCAAGTGGTAAGCTCCCCCGCCAAAGAGGGGCGAAAAACAAAAGTAAAAACTTCTGAAGGCATGTTTGCTTTTTCAAGACCGAATCATTTTCGCTTTGATTACGTTAAACCATTTGTTCAAACAATCGTTGCAGATGGGCAAACCCTATGGATTTATGATGTGGATATCTCTCAGATATCAGCCCGAGCACAGGACAAGGCCCTGAGCTCGACTCCTGCAAGCCTTATTGCGTCGGCACCGGATTTGGGTGCGCTTCAAAAAGACTTTACATTAACCAATGAGCCGGACTTAGATAATTTGCAATGGGTTCAAGCC
>DAIUEA010000001.1:4609-15675 GCA_036845365.1 Limnohabitans sp.
CCACCCCCAAATTAAAAGACTCACAACTGCATTTTGTAAGAGTTGGTTTGAGTCTGAGCGCTGGCCAAGTTAATTTGAACAAGCTTGAGATATTGGACGCTTTTGGTCAAAAATCAGTAATGACTTTTGATCGATTTGATACCAACCCAAACCGAATTAACGCCGCTACTTTTAAATTCACTCCTCCTGCTGGCGTTGAAGTCATCAGACCTTGAACACATACGAATCAGTCTCAAAATTTCAAAGAAAAAACTAGCCCTCATTTGTGAACATCCACATCAGCCAAGCTCCCCTTGCAGAGCGACTTCGTCCCCAATCCCTAAGCGACGTTATTGGTCAGTCCCATCTACTCGCACCGGGGCGACCCCTGAGGGTTGCTTTTGATTCACATACCCCGCACAGCTGCATTCTTTGGGGTCCCCCGGGAGTCGGTAAAACCACCATTGCACGCTTGATGGCTCAGGCTTTTGAGGCTAACTTTATAAGTATCAGTGCGGTATTGGGCGGGGTCAAAGAAATCAGAGAGGCTGTGGAGGCCGCTCGTCAGTACGCGCTTTCATACCCTCTAGCCCCCCGAACATTGGTGTTTGTGGACGAAGTACACCGTTTCAATAAAAGTCAACAAGACGCTTTCCTACCTCACGTTGAGTCGGGTCTGTTCACCTTTATTGGCGCTACTACTGAGAACCCCTCCTTTGAGGTCAACTCCGCCTTGCTTTCGCGCGCTGCGGTGTATGTGTTGGAGTCTTTAAGTGATGAGGAATTACAACTCATTATCAACAACGCCATGCACTTGATCGGGGATTTGGAGATCGAAGTGGACGCACAACAACTGCTCAAAGACAGCTCTGACGGAGATGCAAGGCGTTTACTAAATGCAGTGGAAGCAGCTTCTGTTATGGCCAAGCACGAGGGACTCAAGTGCATCAACCGCGAATGGCTTTCGAAGGTTTTGGGACAAAGACTCAGGCGATTTGACAAAGGGGGAGAACATTTTTACGACACCATCAGCGCTCTTCATAAATCGGTGCGCGGTTCAGACCCTGACGCTGCCCTTTACTGGTTGGTCCGCATGTTAGAGGCCGGTGTTGAGCCCAAGTACTTGAGCAGACGACTGATACGCATGGCAATAGAGGATATCGGATTGGCAGACCCAAGAGCTTTGAGCGTTGCCAATGACTGTGCTCAGGTATTTGAGCGTCTGGGCTCACCCGAGGGAGAGTTGGCTTTGGCAGAGTGTGTGATCTATCTGAGCATTGCCCCAAAATCAAACGCAGTCTATAACGCGTTTAACCAAACCAAAGCGCTCATTCATTCTCAAGGCACACTAGAGGTTCCCCTACATTTAAGGAACGCGCCGACAAAGCTAATGAAGGATTTGTCCTACGGCGCAAAATATCGCTACGCCCATAACGAAGAGAATGCATTCGCAGCCGGTGAAAATTATTGGCCTAATGGGATGCAGCCCACGGGTTTTTACAAACCCGTGGAGCGCGGATTAGAGATTAAGATTGCAGAGAAGATGAGATGGCTTCGCTCGGAGAATGAAAAAGCAAAGGGGAATTTTAAAGAGACTGAGAAATAGCACCAACTCACTTACGAATACGAATATGAATACGAATACCCAACACAAATTGTCTCTTTTAAATACAACTCGTATCCAATTGCTCACAAATTCAATTAGGATCCAATAATGGATTCGCTGGTACAACAAATCATCAACGGCCTGGTCTTGGGCAGCATGTACGCGCTGGTTGCGCTTGGGTACACCATGGTTTACGGCATTATTAATTTAATCAACTTTGCACACGGCGAAATAATGATGATAGGAGCCATGACCAGTTGGAGTGTATTGCAAGGGATGCAAGAGGCCTATCCATCTGCCCCCCCAGTCCTCGTGTTGCTTGGGGCAGTGCTTTGTGCATGCACTGTTTGTGCAGTGCTAAATTTTGCAGTTGAGAAAATAGCTTATAAACCCCTTAGAGGTGCACCGAAACTTGCCCCCCTCATCACGGCCATTGGTATCTCCATCTTGCTTCAAAGCTTAGCCATGATAATTTGGAAACCCAACTACAAGCCTTATCCAACTTTGTTGCCCAGCACGCCCTTTGAGATAGCAAACGCCGTTATCTCGCCCTCACAAATCATGATTCTGGCCGTCACTGCAGTGTGTTTATCTGTTCTTATGTATTTGGTTCATCACACAAAACTGGGGCGAGCGATGAGAGCCACCGCAGAGAACCCCCGCGTCGCCTCACTCATGGGGGTCAAACCTGATTGGGTCATCTCAGCAACCTTTATCATCGGCGCAGTGCTTGCGGCCATTACAGGCGTGATGTGGGCATCTAACTACGGCACCATTCACCACACCATGGGTTTTTTACCGGGTCTGAAAGCCTTTACAGCGGCTGTGTTTGGGGGAATCGGAAATTTGCAGGGCGCGGTGGTGGGAGGCATTTTGCTGGGTCTAATCGAATCCATTGGAGCGGGCTACATTGGAGAGCTCACCCACGGCGTTTTAGGTAGCCAGTACTCAGACATCTTTGCATTTATTGTTTTAATCGGTGTGCTTACACTAAGACCCTCGGGACTCTTGGGTGAGAGAACATCGGACAGAGCTTAAGATGGCCAACACGCTGAACCGCACTCATCCTTTATTGATGGAGAGATTTAAATCCTCCAGGGGCCTGCAAATAGCGTTCGCTGTTTGCGTACTTTTACTGCCCCTTTTGCTTCAGTGCTTTGGCAATGCATGGGTGCGCATTGCTGATTTTGCGCTTCTTTACGTGCTTTTAGCTCTTGGTCTCAATATTGTGGTGGGTTATGCAGGTCTACTAGACCTTGGGTACATTGCTTTCTTTGCTGTTGGAGCCTACACCTACGCTTTGCTTTCTTCGCCCCAACTAAGCTACGCTTTTCCTTGGATAGTGGAGATTTTTCCAAACGGCTTGCATACGCCTTTTTATATCGCGGTTCCTTTGAGCGCTTTACTGGCAGGTCTTTTTGGACTCCTACTGGGCGCGCCCACCTTAAGACTCAGAGGGGATTACCTTGCCATAGTCACTTTAGGGTTTGGAGAGATTATTCGAGTTTTTTTAAATAATTTAGATCGTCCCGTTAATATCACCAATGGACCCAAAGGAATAGGAGACATAGACTCATTGACGGTCTTTGGAGCTCCCCTATCACGCAGGCTCGACTTGGGTTTTACAGAAATACCGTCCGTCACTCTTTATTATTACTTATTTATAGTGTTGGTTACTTTCAGTATAGTGATATGCAATAGGTTAGAGCACTCACGCATCGGCCGCGCTTGGATGGCGATCAGAGAGGACGAAGTCGCCGCAAAATCCGTGGGCATTCACACCCGTAATTTAAAACTGACTGCATTTGGTATCGGCGCAATCTTTGGCGGAATATCGGGCGCAATGTTTGCCTCCTTTCAGTCCTTCGTCTCCCCGGAATCCTTCAGCCTTATGGAGTCGGTGATGGTTGTTGCTATGGTGGTAGTGGGCGGTATCGGCTACTTACCAGGGGTCGTCATAGGGGCTTTATTGTTATCGGCTTTGCCCGAGGTCTTGCGCTTTGTAGCGGGACCCTTACAAGAGCTTACAGGGGGTCGCTTGGACGCGGCCATACTCAGGCAACTGTTGATTGCTGTGGCAATGATTAGCGTTATGCTACTCAGGCCTAGTGGGCTATGGCCTTCGCCCGATCAGGACCATGGTGATTCAAAGGGATCAAAAGATCCTAATAACAACCGGAGTAAAGACCATGGATGATCCAACTTTAGCTCTGTGCGTTAGGGGAGTCAGTAAGAGTTTTGGTGGGCTTCAGGCCCTAAAAGATATTGATCTAGACATTGCAAGCGGCTCCATACACGGCCTTATTGGACCCAATGGAGCTGGGAAAACAACCTTCTTTAACATCATTACGGGACTGTACTCAGCGGACTCGGGGAACTTTAAGCTGCAGGGTAAAAGTTATAGCCCAGCACAAGCCCACGAAGTTGCTCGGGCGGGAGTTGCCAGGACATTTCAAAACATCCGATTATTCAAAGAGATGACGGCTTTAGAAAATGTGATGGTGGGGCGTCACCTCAAAACGCACTCAGGCGTTTGGGCTGCGATTTTAAATACCCCCTCATTTAAGCAAGAGGAGTATTCAACCAAACTTCAAGCCCACGCCCTGCTCGAATACGTGGGGATTGAGTCCCTAGGAAAGCTAAAAGCTAAAACGCTTAGCTACGGAGATCAACGCCGCTTAGAAATTGCCAGAGCCTTGGCCACAGACCCTTGCCTTCTAGCGCTTGATGAACCCGCAGCAGGTATGAACGGCGCAGAGAAAAAAGAGCTTAAAGTTTTAATTGAAAAAATTAGGCGCGATAACAAAACGGTCCTACTCATTGAACACGACGTTCAACTTGTAATGGGATTGTGTGATCAGTTAACTGTGCTTGATTACGGCACCAAGATCGCCGAGGGTAGTGCAGAGCAGGTGCAAAAAAATCCACTCGTCATTCAAGCTTACCTGGGCACCAATGGTGTTGGGCCAAATTAGTTATTATTCACATGGCCCAAACAATTTTAAAAATTCAAAACCTTCACGTAAGCTACGGCAGCATCACCGCAGTCAAAGGTATCTCACTGGAAGTTTGTGAAGGTCAACTTGTTGCCCTGATCGGCTCCAACGGAGCAGGCAAAACAAGTACTCTTAATGCGGTTGCAGGCTCCTTACCAAATATCTCAGGCTCTATCGAATTCGCAGGCTCCCCCCTCTTAGGCAAAGGCGCATGGGACATTGTTAAGTCCGGCTTGGCGCTGGTCCCTGAGGGAAGAGGCGTCTTTGCTCGTATGAGTATTTATGAAAACCTTCTGATGGGCGCCTACACGAGGGATGACAAAGACGGTATCCAACAGGATTTACAGGAAATCTTTGCCACTTTCCCCCGACTAAAAGAGCGTCTCAGCCAATTGGCGGGCACCCTATCTGGGGGCGAGCAACAAATGCTTGCCATGGGTCGGGCACTCATGAGTCGCCCCAAATTGTTACTCCTCGATGAGCCCTCCATGGGACTGGCCCCCATCATGGTCGATAAGATTTTTGAGGTCATCTCTCACATCTCAAAAAAAGGGGTGAGCATTTTAATGGTCGAACAAAATGCTTACCGCGCGCTACAAATTGCTGATACTGCTTACGTACTAGAGTCGGGTCAAATAGCCTTCTCAGGCGCGGGGCAAGACTTGGTGCACGACCAACGGATCTTAGCTTCGTATTTGGGATGAAAAGGAAAGGGGCGAATGCTGATTCGCACTCTCAGTTGTACCCAGTTGCAAGAGACTCGAATTTTGTGATGTTTTTAAGGAACGCTAATTTAACCGAGCCAGTAGGTCCGTTACGCTGTTTTGCAATGATGATCTCTGCAACCCCTGGCTCTTTCGATAACTCTTTTGTGTAATAGTCGTCTCGGTAAATGAACATGATCACATCTGCATCTTGTTCAATCGCGCCGGACTCACGTAGATCGCTCATCATCGGCTTTTTATCGGTTCGTTGCTCAACACCCCTATTGAGCTGGGATAAAGCGATGACTGGACACTGAAGCTCTTTGGCAAGCATTTTTAGGCCCCTTGAAATCTCTCCCAACTCGGTTGCACGGTTCTCCCCATCAGAGCCGTTGGTGCCCGACATGAGCTGCAAATAGTCGACCACAATCAAACCCAGCTTGCCGCATCTCCTAGCCAAACGCCTGGCGTTCGCTCGCAGCTCACTTGGAGTGAGGCCTGGGGTCTCATCAATGAACAAGGAGGATTTGCCGACTCGGTCCGACGTCTCTATGAGTCTGGACCATTCATCGGGTAACAGTTTACCGGTGCGAAGCCTATTTTGATCAATTCGTCCAAGCGAGCCCACAATCCTCACAACCAACTGTGCTGCGCCCATTTCCATAGAAAATATCGCAACTGGTAAACCTTCGTTGAGCGCAACATGCTCAGCAATATTGATAGCCAAGGCAGTTTTACCCATTGAAGGACGCGCAGCCAATATCACCAAATCCCCCGCCTGGAGCCCAGACGTCATGCGGTCTAAATCGATGAAACCTGTAGGAACACCCGTCACGTCATTGGGGTTCATGGACATCTCTTTAATTCGGTCCAGCAAAGACACTCCTAGGATGTCCATTTTTTGAAACCCATGGCGCTTTCTGGCGCTCTCCTCTCCGACGTTGAATATTTTTTGCTCTGCTTCGTCCAAGATGGTGGGTACTGCCCGACCCCCGGTGTTCATAGCGCTGGTTGTGATCTCCTCACTCACGCTCAATAGTTTTCTAAGCATCGCGCGTTCGCGCACGATCTCAGCAAAACGTCTTATATTTCCCTCGGAGGGCACATACTGGGCAAGTGAATTTAAATATTCAATGTTTCCCGCCTCCTGGGCTTTGCCCTGGGATTTAAGGTGTTCAAAGACTGTCAACGTATCGACAGCACGAGCCGCATTCATAAGACTAAATATGGCGCCAAAGATGAGCTTGTGCTCGTACCTATAAAAGTCATCCTCGCTCAACAAATCCCCAATTTTGTCCCACGAAGAGTTGTCCAGCAAAACCCCGCCCAGTACGCTTGACTCGGCTTCGTTAGAGTGTGGGGGTATGCGCAGTTGTTGGACATATGGGACATCAGAGAGGACTTCAGCGGGGAGTTCGGCACTCTCTTTATGGGGCGAGTTGGTTGAAGAATTAACGGAAGCGTTAATAAAAGAGTGGACGGGAGAGTTGATAAAAACCTCATCCCCCCCGTCTTTAAAAGCCTCATCTGCAGCGTCTACCTCTTTATCTAAAAGACGCCTGGACTCCAAGTCAGCCCTCACATCCTCTGGCTCCTCCAATGAATCTGGACTAAGAAAGGCCCCTGCCTGCGCGTCCATGCTGTTTAAATCCGTGGCCATCGCAGACTGCTCATCGAGCGCATCAAAATCCCTATAGGACTCATCATCAGTTGGGATAGGATTAGACGGTGTGGGATCAGAGGGTTGCATGAAAATATTCGAAGATTTAAACTTTATCTAAAGCGCTTGTAAAAGAGTCAGCGTAGAACTCATCTGCTGGCAAACCAAGCTTTTCGTAAGCAGCCCTCGCACTGTCAACCACAATAGGGGCGCCGCAGGCATAGACTTGGTAGTTTGAGAGATCTTTGAAATCATTCATTACACCTAGGTGCACAAACCCTGTTCTTCCGCTCCACGCATCACTCTCTAGCGCGTCTGATACAACCGGTATGTACTTGAGATTAGGCATTTGGGCGGCCGCATCCAGCACCCAATCGTTCATGTAAAGGTCTGCGGGTCGGCGCGCGCCCCAGTAAAAAGTAACATCCCTTTTGTTACCCAAATGAAGCATTTCCTCAATTAGAGCCTTGATGGGTGCAAAACCCGTTCCTGAGGCAAGAAAAATAACAGGCTTATCCGAATCTCTTAAGAAAAAAGAGCCCTGTGGTCCCTCTATGCGCTGGATCTCTTTTTCTTTCATGGCGCTAAAGACGTGATCTGTAAATAATCCTCCAACCATGTGCCTGATATGAAGCTCAATGTGCGGCGTCTCAGCCGATACCGTGTGCGGTGCGTTTGCCATAGAGTAACTTCTTTTGGAGCCGTCGCGCAGCAAAAAATCTACATACTGACCCGCCTTAAACTTTAACAAATCACTGGCGGGCACTTGTAACTTCACCAACATCACGTCATCCGTTTTTTTCTCCAGTGACGAAACCCTGACCGGCATTTTTTTAACCGGGAAAGCCCCCTCCTCAACAACTTGTCTAGATTCGAGCACCAGATCACTTTTCGCTGAGGAGCAACAAGTCAGAATGAACCCCTTAATCTCCTCATCTGTGCTGAGCGCTTTAGCTTGGTGAGAGCCAAGGCTTACCTCTCCTGATATAACTCTACACTTACAAGACCCACAGGCTCCGTCCTTGCAACCATATGGCATACCAATACCTTGACGAATGCCAGCCGCCAAGAGCATCTCACCCTCATCTGCTTGAAAAGTACGCCCACTTGGCTCAACCGTAATTTGAAAGCTCATCTTTGTGTATCCTTAGACATATTTATAATCTCAACATCCCTCAATTTTGCCTTCAAATCAAACTCCTTTGGGCGCTTTACCCTCACGTTTTAAAAAACAACGGCTATTAATTGTCGGTTGTGGTGATATTGGCGTTAGATTGTCATCCCTGGCCCAACCCAACGTACGCGTTATTGCGTTAACCTCCTCCATTGCAAGGATAAATGAGCTCAGGGCACTTGGCATTACACCGGTCTTAGGCAACTTAGATGACCCTCAGACCCTTTACAGACTAGGCGGACTTGCTCAGCGAATCATTCACCTTGCGCCCCCTAACTCAGAGGGTTCGACTGACCGCAGATCCACTCACCTTTTGCGCAGCCTCAGCAAACGCCGCCCTCCTAAGCATTTGGTGTATGCCTCCACTAGCGGTGTTTACGGGGACTGTTTGGGGGATTGGGTCACTGAGACAAAAAGCCTAAACCCAATCACTGACCGAGCAAAAAGACGAGTGGACGCTGAACGAAGCATTCGGCTTTTTGGTCAAACGTTCTTAAACTCTTGCAGGGTAAGCATTTTACGTGTGCCCGGAATCTACGCGCTAAACCGCCCTCAAGGAACTCCTATTGAGAGACTCAAAAAAGGCTCCCCCGTTTTAGAGCGCTCTGTAGATGTCTACACCAATCACATTCATGCTGATGATTTGGCAAGGGCTTGTTGGCTTGCAGTTTGGAGAGGCAAGAGCCAAAGAGATGTCAACACAAGCGACGACTCCTACATGCTAATGGGGGACTACATGGACTGGGCAGCAGATCACTTTGGCTATAAACGCCCCCCACGTATGGCTCTTCACCAAATACAGCAACTCTTAAGCGCTGTTCAACTCAGCTTTATGCAAGAGTCCAGGAGGTTGGTGAACCTAAGAATGAAGAGCGAACTTCGATTAAAACTGAACTACCCGAGCGTCAAGGATGGATTGTTGGGAGTAAAAAATTCTGAATCAAAGGGCCTCGGCATTCGAAACCTCTTTTACAAGGGCGTGCAGCTCAAGCTGAGGTAAGTACACATCACTTCGCTAGGGGGGGGTCACCTCATCCCCATGCCCTTAATTTCAAATATATGTTGAGCCTCCCTTGGCAAGCAACGCCAGTACTTGGAGGAGGCCTCTACCTTACCGTTCAGTGCCGCCGCAGCCTCCCATCCCCAACGAGGTTTATATAAGAAAGCCCTAGCTAGAGCAACCAAATCTGCCTCCCCTTTTTGGATAATCTCATCGGCTTGCTTGGGCTCAGTAATGAGTCCTACAGCAATGGTCGTTAAATGACTTTTCTCTTTCGCCAATTGAGCAAAGGGGACTTGGTAATTAGGTCCCAGTGCGATCTTTTGGTTTGGGGACACGCCCCCGGATGAGATGTGAACAAAGTTGGCGCCAGCGTTTTTTAAGACAAGAGAGAGATCCGCAGTCTCCTGTGGGGTCCACCCTCCCTCCACCCAATCAGTTGCGGATATACGAACCCCGAGCACTCCTTTAAAAGTGGTCCTCACCTCGCTAAAGACTTCCATTAAAAAGCGAATTCGGTTTTCAAATGACCCCCCATACTGATCGACTCGGTGGTTGGAGATGGGCGACAAAAATTGGTGCAACAAGTAACCATGCGCAGCGTGTAATTCCACCGCATCAATACCCATTTTTTGAGCGTACTGACCCGCTTTGGCAAACCCAGCCACAATTCTTTGCAGATTGGCTGCGTCCAGCTCATGCGGACTGCGCTCTGTGGACAACTGAGGGATTGGGGAGGGTCCCCAAGTCTCCCATCCTGCCTCTGCGCCCTGCCCCACTGGTAGGAGTTGTCCCCCCTTCCAAGGAATTGCGCTCGAGGCTTTTCTACCCGCGTGGGCCAATTGAATGCAAACGGGTACGTGAGGAGCTAATTTTCTGGAACGCTCTAAATGACTTTCAATCGATGAGGCACAAGCGTCGTCCCAAATACCAAGGCAATTGGGTGTGATTCGGCCCTCAGGCGTCACTGCGGTAGCCTCAATGGTGAACAAGCCCGCACCGCTGTTGAGTAAATTGGTCCAGTGAGCCAGATGCCAGTCGTTGGCTTTCCCGTCTATGGATGAATACTGACACATGGGTGCAACCACGATGCGGTTTTCAAGTCGCAAGGTTCCCTGTGGGGAGCTGAGATCGAGGGGGGAAAATAGATGGCTCATAGCTGAATTTTTAAAAGAGAGTAAAAAGGGTGGAAAGATCTAGTAAGGGCAGGCAAAAAACATTCTCTGACTGTAGTTTTTCGATACAAGTTAGACTTTTAACTAATTGACCCGTATGACAGAGTTTAATACATACCGGGCTAAAGCCAACTAATCAGGTGTCGATCTTGTAGAGTGTGAAAGCTCTGCCTTTTTTTTTCTTCTTGATCGCCAAAGTTTACCCAAAATCTCTACACAGCATGTCAACGGCCACTACTTTAAGATTAATCCTAACAACTTTTACCCTCGTCTGTGTGGTTTCATGCGGGGGCGGTGGGGGCGGGAGCGGTGTACCTAGCACAGTTAATTCATCCAATGTGAGCGCATCTTTTAGCAACGTATCTACAATTACCCCACCGGTAAGTAGTTCAGTTTTAAAAACCCGCACGGGGGTTTTTATTGACAGCGCAGTCTCTGGCATTGGATACAAGACCAGCACCCAAAGCGGCTTAACTGACTCGCAGGGCAGTTTTGTGTATGTTGAGGGTGAAAAAATTACCTTCAGCATAGGCGCGATAACTTTCCCCCCTATCCAAGCTTCGTCCACATTGACCCCTCTTAGTATGAGCGCAACAGGCTCCTTGAGTGATCCAGTTGTCACCAATGTGGCCTACCTACTCCAATCTTTGGACGTGAACAACAATCCAGATGATGGCATTGTCATAGATTCCCGGATCGCCGCACTGGCAACTAGCAATTTAAACTTCAACCAATCCACCACCTCTTTTGCTGCCGACCCAACCGTAGCGCT
>DAIUEA010000001.1:15685-27587 GCA_036845365.1 Limnohabitans sp.
TTTAATTACTTCAGCCGATAAACTTAAGACCAGTCCAACCAGCATGACGCCAGATGTTGCACTAGCAAATTTATCTAAAACTCTGATTGGCTTGCTGGACTCCGCCTCTATTTCCTCCCCTGGATGTGATCAAATCAACTCACAAGTAGTCGTTAGCAGAGTGAGTTATTCAACCAATTTTTGGGCAACCGTGATTGCTAAACCCGTTAACAAAAACGGCTTTGTCTATGGAGGCGCCTTTCGCAACGTAGGGGCCATTCCAGCCGGCTCTTTTGTTTGGTACCAACCCAGTTCAACCGCTAATGAAGTCTTGATCGCGCAAAAAAGTGGTCAATGGGATCCAACTTTCTCCAGCGCTTACGATATGTGGCTAAAACACTCCGAGAATCCAAATATCGTGATGCGTATCGCAGTTGCCCCCCTCTTTCAAGAAACCACGGACACCCCAAAGTATGTGGGCTCGTCTATTTATTTAATTTACACGGGCGCAGCGGGTACTTATTTAGATTTCCAACTTGAGCAAGGCAGTGTGCCTGCCGCATTTTTCTCCTACATAGGGAACGCTGCCAACAGCTTTTATACCGGCACAGCAGGAATAGACACAGTGCTGGGTGACGCCGATGATGGATATTTGCCCAGCGGATTTGATCAAATTTGGCTGCAACATACTCCTGGACAACCCAATTTCCCCCCCAACATGCACATTGGGGCTACAACGCCTTATGGACGGGTACTTGGTGCTACTCAGTGCTTTTTAAATCCGGGGGGTTCGGTGCAACTTTGGGGCTCCCCCTCAACAACTGCGGATCTTCTTTTTAGCCCATCTGCTTCAAGAAATTTTTGGGGCCAAGATGCACCTATTTATTCGGACACTTTCGGCTATAAAGGTTCAATGGGCATAAGAGCCGGGATCAAATCCGTATCTGTGGTGAAATCAAATTGATCCGCCTCATTCAACGGCGATGAAAGGTTTTAGTTGCTCCGCTGCGGCCTGAACCCTCAGTTCAAGCATCTTTGCGCCTAAGGTTTGCCTTGATAACTCGGCCCTTCCTGTTGCACCAGTTTGAGGCCGACCTGGGACTTCTTTTTGTCTTAATGCCGCCTTTCTGACCGCGCTGGGTCTCGCGGCCATCAGTTCGGAGGTATCCGCCACGCCGGCGTGCTCACCCCAATCCGCCCTATCAATACCTGATTTGGATAATACAGTCTCCTCTATGGTGGGGTCATAGTAGGCACTAAGGTTTAAAACACGTACGCCCATTGTCTTCCACTGAAGATTTAGTTGATCAGCGACTAACCCCTGCAACTCAATACTTTGTCCATGGTCACCTAAAAAGACAATGCATTTAAAGCCTGATAAGTAAAGCGACACAGAAATATCAATCAAGACTTTGGAGAAAGTGTCATCACTGACCCCCAAAGTGCCTGGAAACAGCAAATTCCCCGAGGGGTGCGCAAAATCTCCCTCGGGCACGTAGGGCAAAACGGGAGCCACAAAGGTTTTACCAACTTTTACTGCAATGCGCTCAGCACTTTGTTTGACCACAAAATTATGCTTTCCTAAAGCCAAGTGGGGTCCCCCTTGCTCAGTCCCGCCTGTGGGAACAATCACGGTCGTAAATCCAGCGTCTAGTTTGGCTTGAAGTTCGGGCCAAGTAAGGTTTTCTAGATAAACGCTCTCAGTGAGAGATTGCCTTTGATTTTTCTGTTGCTGTTGTTTGTCTTTGGCAAAAAGATCTGGACTCAAGCAAAGACATAAAACAAATAAAAAAGCAAAGCAAAGGGAAGTTTTTGCGATTTTGCAATTGAATTTTTTTAAAAAGACAATATTATTAAATTTTGGTGTAGTCATCTAGATACAGGTGGTTTTCTATGATGGTAGATAATACTTTAGTCGGAACATTTTTTCATAATGATTTATGTAATCATCTCCACACATTTCAAACGAAAATTTATTTTGCTCAATTAAAACCTTTGACAAATCATCTATGTTTGATTTCATAAATCCTGAAACGCTTTATCAGATTGTTTACCAATTTGTTTTTCAGCTGACACTCGCTGTAACAGCCCCCTTAAGGTCGAATTCAGATATTTACTGGGCTTATCTGTTGAGTGCCTTGCTGCTAGGGCTTTTAGTTACAGCCTCTCAACACGCCCAAACCCCGAGCCAAACGAGCACAGGCGAGGCACAACCATTTACTTTTATAAAAGGTTTTTTCAATAAACATTTTTCGGCATCTTTGTGGACTCACCCCTCTGCACTATTAGATATGCGTTTTTATTTTGTAAATGCTATTGTATTTCCTTGCCTATTTGCACCCATCGCACTACAAAGCCCTGTGGTGGTTGATTTGTTGAGTCACATTTCAAATAACTGGACAAACTGGACGAGCTTGTCTGAAGTCGTTCAGCCCTCCTATTGGACGGATTTGGGCGTAATCAGCACCTTCGCAGTAAAGGCCCTTTACACTGCCCTTTTCTTTGTAGCCTATGACGGCGGGAGATTCTTGGCGCACAGCTTACTGCACGATAACAAATGGTTGTGGGAGTTCCATAAAATTCATCACTCCGCTCAAGTGCTGACCCCTTTCACCAGTTTTAGAGTGCATCCCGTAGACCTGATCATCATGGTCAGCGTACCCGCACTTACTACGGGTTTGGTGACTTGGTTGTTTATTTGCTTTGTCAGCAAGGATATAAACTTTTACACCCTACTCGATTTGCATATATTTATTTGCCTCTTTAACTGCGTCGATAATTTAAGGCATTGGAATGTATGGCTAACCTACCCAGCCCCCTTTGATAGGTGGCTCATCAGCCCGGCCCATCACCAACTTCACCACAGCGCTGCCCAAGAGCATTGGGGATGCAACAGAGGATTTGAGCTTGCAATTTGGGACCGCTTGTGCAAAACGATCATTACACCCAGCAAAACCCCAATGAATATAAAACTGGGGCTCGGTGATGAAGACCAAACTGCTTGGAAAACCCTGACTCATCTATATTGGAACCCCTTTAAATCTCTGTTCAAACAGGTTTACACCCACCATAAAGTCTAAACTGCGCCTCATTCAAACAAAGTCTCGCCCAGGATTATCAACAATATTAACCCCCAAGCTTGATCAAGGCGACAAATTGTCCAATTAGAGTTGCGAACTTTTATTTATCAAATAGACCTTTAATCAGAATCTGTAAGGATCTGACTGTCCATTGATTTGAGTTTTTTTGTATTGCGGCCAATATTTGGCCTTGTATCTCAATAAGTGCAAATATAATAATGAACAGTTGATTATTTTGATACCTAAGCCAAATGATTTTCCCAACGCTGGAATCCCCTACTAATTCATGACTTATTTGAATTGCTTTTCAATTGCTTTAGTTTTGCTATTCGTCATGATTGGAGCCCAAAAAGGGTGGCTATCGCAGGCATATTATTTAATGATTGGTATTGTTATTTATGTCTTTGCAAAAAGAATTGATAACGGGGAATTTCTTATTGTCCTCTTACCCAATTTAAATATTCAGACTCAAAAGATCGTTCATTTCCAGGGCACCTGCATAGTAGTTTTTCTTATTTTTTACGCATTTAAGAGACTACACAGAAATTTCTTTAAAATTGTGGACGAGGTCCCTGGGCATAAGGCCATCGGTGGAATACTTGGGTTTGTGAATGGTTTTTTGATTTTATTATTTATATACTTCACCATCGGTCTTACTAACTTTAAAGACGACCCAGCATGGACTGATTCTTTAGAGTATCAGGTCTCAAATGCCATTTGGGTATTGATGAATTAAAGCACATCCACTTAAGTGAGTTTAAGTAGGATTTATCAAGGTTTTTGTCAAACCACTATTAGATAATGAATTTGACATTCCTTTTTTAAAACGGAGAAGGTGTTGGATTCGTAACTTGGTATCTGGTTTTCCGCACACAAATGTAATCTCTAATTAACTAGGCTAAAAGCAATTATGTTTTACAAGCTTATGTTGAAGATGCTTACGATTTATTATCTCTCACGCTCTCAATCATGATAACTTGGCATTTTTTAACCATATTATCCACAAGTGTCGCAGCATTGCTTACGCCAACCGTAGCAACAAATACGCCTAAGAAAAAAGAAAGGATATAACCCATGATTTATACCTACAAAATAATTTTTTAAATACTTACTAACCACCACACAGTCAATACCATTTACTGACTTTAATGAATCGGATTACAAACAATTAACTTTAGATTAGTAGATGCAATTCGATCAAATTCATTCTCAAAAAATCTTTCTATTTCAAGGATGAAACTTGTATATAGCACCGCTTGAGTTGACGCCGCCATTTGAAGTTACGCCGTAATAATAGCCATCTGAGCCTGCGGTCAGTCCTGCGTATGGAGTGGCACCATCCGAGGACAATCCAAATGAGTAAACCATATTCTCTACGCCTAAAGTGGTCACAGAAAATATCGTCCCTTTTCCGTAATTACCTCCACTTTGTGTAGTACCGTAAATAACATTATTTATTTGTAATAAATTACCCGTCGGCTTAGAACCATCAGCGGATCCAAAGCCATCAGTGGTTCCATAAAAAGAATAAATCACTTTGTATAAAAGCCCATCCGTTGATAATCGGAAAACTACGCCAGCATTCGCTGTGCTTCCTGAACCGCTGCCTAAAGTAGTTGTTCCGTATAAGTAACCGTCCCCCCCCAATAAAAGCGGACTATAGGGTGTCGCTCCATCTGTTGTACTACCGGTAAAGGTATGTAATGTAGTTAATGTAGTTAAATTACCAGTGGTTTTTATTGCAAACACAGTGCCACCTCCACTTGCTGTTCCGTTCAACGAGCTAACCGAAGTTGTCGTTCCGTACAAAGTTCCTGAGGAATCTAGAATTAGGCTGGACTGAGGGTACGCACCGTCATTGGGTGAAGTGCCAAAACTATATATTACCCTTTCAGCCACAACACCTCCGATGAGTGTAATTCTGTAGACAGTACCAAGGTTTTTATCTCCTCCCCCCTGAAAAGTCGTTCCGTAAAAAGCGCCGTCAGGTCCTTGAATCAAGCCACCAAACGGGCCGGCACCATCACGACTTGAAGCACCAAAAGAATAAACAACTCCCGCCCAGCTTGCTACACCGGAGGATAGTGAAACTTTGAAAACTGTACCGTTGTTATATAGTCCACCATTTGTTGTAGTTCCGTAAAGATTTCCATCACTACCTTTGACAAGACCCGCAAAAGGTATCGCACCATCGGAATTAACTCCACTTCCAGTGAAAGCGTGAATAAGTGTGACTACTCCTGCTAAATTGACTGAATATACGCCCCCATAGCCCAGTGCGCCTGACTGAGTTGTTCCGTAAAAAACATCTCCCACTTGAATCATCGTTGCTTGAGGGCTTGCCCCCTCGGAAGAGGACGCCATAGAGTGCATCAGGCTATAGCTCGTATTAACGGTTGGAACAGCGCTTGCAGTCGTATTGCTGGGACTACTTCCAGAACATGTTAGTGCTCCAACAGCTAGGGAGCAACCTGTACTTCCCCCACCACCCCCGCATGAACAAAGCAGCAAAGATATCAGAGTGGGCAGGATGAGTTTAAAAAGGTATTTCATCTTATCGTGCATCCAGGAAATTCTGAGTCAACTTGTCTGCAGTAAGGACCTAGTTTAGGTTTGGCAGGCTCACGCTTAGTTGCCTCATCCCCCGTTTTGTCATCTAACTTTCCAGCCTCTGGTTTAGTTGGATCCTGCAACTGCGGTTCAGGTTTTTTAAGGCTTACAGTTTGGGTCGCATTTGTTTTTGAATCTCTTGTCTCAGGTGCACTAGGTTTCATGTTTTTTGAAGGCCCCTCAGCTCCGACCAATCCTCTGCTGACGGGATACGTTTTTACGACTTCGCTAACACCCTCACTCGCAACTGGTTTAGCAATATTTTGTTCTGCTCTAGTAATATCAGATGCTTCACAAGACTTAACTACAAAGATGATTTTCGTTGGATATTCAAATCCCGCCTTTGTCTCAAGGTCCACAATTGCACCCAACCCTCCCCCCACTAAAGCATTACCCAAAAGCGTGACGTTACCTGATGAGGAAATACTGACTTTGTGGGCTTCAAAATCATCCCCTTTGCAAGTTAGTTCTAGCTCGTCATAACCTTTGTGCAAGTTAATGGTTCCTGGTGTCTTCACAAACCATGATCCCATCTCATTTTTGATCTGACACTCAGCCTTGACCTTTTTATCTCCACACTTGGTCTCAAAAGAGACATCTTGAAAACTACCAAGCATGACAGAAGCACAACCACCCATGATCAACAATAAAGGGACGGTTATAGATTTGAAATTTAGGGAAAGATGTTTCATATCAATATCTGCTGCTACTTGGAGTCAGTGACACATCTGCCTTAAAAAGTTATTAAACGGATCGCCTGTCGGACTGTGTTTGAGTTAAGAGGCGCTATAAAACGCTCTTCCCTCCCCCTCTTACTTTTATGAATGCAAAAGCCTTCATACTCGACTCACAACACCTTCAGACCTATTAAATCGGCTTGGGAGAGATTTACTTGAGTAATGAAGTCTTTAGAAGATTTGATTTATTTAATATTAAAGTATTAAATATAAAACCTAGAAGCTATAAAACTAACTAACTCTCAACTCAGCCCGTAGAAGTTGTGTTCTTGGCGTTGCCTAAAACGAGTGTGGGCTGAACAGGCAAAGCTGTAGGAACCAGTTGTACTGCGTTATTAACCGCAGTCAAGCTAGTCGTAGCAACCGTAGTCAACCCACTGTACTGGGTCAAGGCGGCTCCCAACGCGTTTGTCATATTTGCGGACTGGGTGTTAAGGGTAAGCCCATTTGGGGCAGAGGCCTGGTTAGATGAGTATTGGTTCAAAATCTGCGTCAACTGAGAGGATGCACTTGAGGTCGCAGCGGTTGAGCTCAACCAGACATCGGCCATTTCAAAGGTTTGTCCATTTGTCGTCGTATAGCTTGAAATCATGCCAACGGTATTACCATTGCTCTCTTGATTTGCAACAACCGCGTTCAAGTTAAGCGATTGAATATTCAACTGCGCCAAGGTAAACAACGTACCCACAGGCGTGGTACCTTTAGTCCCCGTGTCCACCCAAACTTGAAGTTGATTAAAAATAGGATCACTTGCATTGATCACGCCATTATGATTTGTATCAAAAGCAGATAGCGCAGCAAATCCATTGGAAGCCGTTTGTCCGCTTGGCATCACAGTTGCACTGCCAAAGAGCTGTGATCCGTTGCTAATAGTGGTGGCGCCGTTGGGCAAATCAACAAGGAATCCCTCTCCCTGGGTAATCCAGCCCACACTTGCGTTAATTCCAGAGTTGTTGAGGTCAAACTGAACACCTGATTGACCAATCCCTACAGTTTGAACTCCTGAGCCTGTCAGATCAAGCACCAAAGGAGAGATAGTTCCCAGCGCAGCGACTTGAGGTCCGGATAGATAAGACAGCTCAGCAGGTGTTAGCGCCATTTTCTGAGTTGTGGACATGCTGGTGATTTGAGGAATCGTTAAAGCCTGTACGCTGTTTCTGTTTAGAGCCGCAATTTGAGTTGTAGTAAGCGCACTAAATTGAGTTGTCGTGAGTTGGGTGATCTGGGCTGGGGATATCCACCCAATTTGAGCGGGTAACAACGCAGAAACGGCTGAAGTGGACAAGGCCGCTGCTTGGGTAGGAGTTATCATTTGCACTTGACTATTTTGAAGCACACGAACCTGCGAGGAAGTCAGCGCATTGACCTGAGCAGTCGTTAGAGTACCAATTGCATTAGGCGTTAAATACTGCACTTGCAAAGCACTCAAGCTTGGGATAGTAGCGGGATTTAAATTTGACAATTCATTAGAAGTGACAGACAAAATATCTTGAATACTGATAGCAGCTACCTGAGCGTTCGTAAAGGCACCTAATTCACCTGGCGTAAGAGAGGCAAATTGTGCAGGACTGAGCAAAGAGACCTGAGTGGTCGTTAGGGAACTGAATTGAATTGGATTCAGGCTTGCAACTTGTGCAGGTGAGAGTGAGCCAATCAAGGAGGTGCCAAGTGCACTCAACTGCGAGGTGGTTAGAGAAGCTGCAATAGTGGTCGATAAATTTGACAACTGAGCGGGGGTTAAAGCATTCATTTGATCAGAGCTTAGAGCGCCGACCTGAGTGGTTGTCAATGTATTGATTTGTGAAGGAGCAAAGGCACCAATTTCTGTGGGTAGCAGACTTTGTACCTGCCCGGTTGTTAATGCGCCGATCTGCGCAGGAGTAATCCAGAGCAACTCTGTGCCCACGTTGTTCAACTGTTGATCTCCTAAATGCTGCACCTGGGTTGTTGTCAGTGCAGCAAACTGGGTGGTGCTTAAATTCAGAATATTAACGTCCAAATTTGCAACTTGAGCTATGTTGAGTGCAGCGATTTGTGTCGTTGTCAGTGCCGCCACATCACTCAAGTTAGAAATCAACTGGTTGACTTGAGGAACGGTTAAGCTTTGTATTTGATCCGTTGTTAGCGAGGCAACCTGAGTGGTGGAGAGGGCCGCAATTTCACTATCCAAAAGAGTAGGTATTTGCAATGTGCTGATTGCCATTACTTGGAGTGTCGTTAATGCAGCAACCTGAGACCCGGAGAAAGAATCTATTGCCAATCCAAAAGCGCCAATTTGGTTTGTCATCAAAGAGGTAACTTGAGCAGTCGTGAGCGCGCTTGTTTGATTGAATGTGAAAGCGGATACTTGATTGGTCGTTAGAGCAACAAGCTGAGAGGTCGTTAGTGTGCTGACTGAGGTTGTTGAGAGCGCCTGAACTTGCGAGGTACTCAAACTTGGTATAGTTCCAGTAGCTAAGAACGAAAATTCATTCGAGTTTATAGACTGGATATCTAATATGCTAATTGCGGATACTTGAGTGGAGCTAAGCGCACCCACTTCGTTTTGCGTCAAAGACACGAACTGAGCTGAACTAAGCATTGAAATCTGCGCAGTTGCTAAACTAGCAACTTGGGATGTCGTTAAGCTTGAAATCTGCGCTGAGCTTAATGAACCTATAAGTGCTGTGCCCAGTGCTTGTACTTGGGAGGTCGTCAGTGCCGATGTGATAGTTGTCGATAAGGATGAGACATCGTACTGCGTTAAAGCAGAGACCTGCGCTGAGCTAAGAGCCACAACCTGCGTGGTTGTTAGTGCATTGAGCTGTGATGTGCTTAAGTTCGTAATCTCTGAGGTTAACAAGCTTTGAATCTGTGTGGTCGTTAAGGCACTGATCTGGGAGGTAGTTATAGAGAGTATTTCTAGTCCCAAGTTACTTTGTTGTAGATCTCCCAAGTGTTGGACTTGGGTTGTAGAAAGACCAGCAAATTGGGTTGTACTTAAGTTTGAGATGTTGGCGCCCAAGTTTGCGATCTGTAAATTACTTAACGCATTGACTTGCGTCGTAGTTAATGCAATAACATTGGCAGGATTTAACAATAATTGATTGACTTGTGCAGTTGTTAAGCTAGGTATTTGAGTGGTGGTTAAGGCCCCAACTTGAACGGTTGAGAGAGAGGCAATTTCACTCGATAATAAAGTCGGTAGTTGCGAAGTCGAAAGCGCTTGAATTTGTGAGGGGGTGAGAGCGCTAACCTGCGAAGTAGTAAAAGAATCTATTGCTAAACCAAACGCACCAATTTGCGCCGCAGCTAAATTTTGAACTTGCGAAGTAGTTAAAGCATTTATTTGTGTTGTGGTTAATGCCGCAATCTCATACGTGGTCAGTAAGGCAGTTTCAAATACATCTAGATCGGCAATCTGGGCTGTTGTAAGGCTCTGGATTTGGGCACTCGTTAGGCTGTCAAGTTGATCATAAGAAAATGCTTCGAATTGGTCCGTAGTCAGGGCAGCAATTTGAGACGTAGTAAGACTCACGACCTGCGCCGTGCTCAAATACTCCACACCCAGAACACCCAGCGCATTAATCTGGTCCCCAGACAAGGAGCTAATCTCTAAAGTTGTCAATGCCCCAATGCTTAAAGCGGACAAAGAGGCCACTTGAGCGGTTGAAAGAGCAACCATGCCAGATGTGCCTAAACTGGCTATCAAACTTGAATTGAGTGAGTTGATTTGAACGGGCGCTAAGTTATTAACCTGCACACTTGTAAGACTGCTTACCTGTGTGGTGCTTAACGCATTAATCTGACTGAAGGTGAGTGAATTTAACTGTGTGGTCGTCAAACTAGAGATTTGCGGGGTCCTTAAAGCTTGAACTTGAGGATTAGTTAAGTTTTGTACTTGAGAAATTCCAAGACTTGAGACTTGACTGTTTGTAAGACTCTCTATTTCAACAGTGGTTAAAGATTGAAATTGACCTAGCGTCAAACTTGAAAAGTGAAAGGTTGTAAGGGCTTCAATTTGATTCGAGCTTAAATTGGTAAGCTGCGCACTTGTAAAGCTGTTGAGCTGTTGAGTCTGAAGGTTACGCAGTTGAATGCTTGTCAAAGACCGTATTTGGGCAACACTCATTGAATGGATCTCATAAACACTTAGTGTGTTGAGATCCTGAGTATTAATGCTTGCCACCTGATTGGTGGTTAACTTTGCAATTTGACCCGTTGTTAGGGCACTTGATTGAGCCGTTGTCAATCCAAAAATTTGATCTGTCGTGAGGGCTTGTAAAGCCTGGGTGTTAATTGCAGCTAAACTAGAACTACTTAATGAATTTAACTGCGCAACAGTCAACGCTGGGGACTGCATTGAAGTCAAGGCCGCCACTTGATTTACTTGCAACTTCTGAATCTGAGATGTACTCAAATTCGAAATGCTAGAAGTGTTTAAAGCCACGACCTGCTGTACGCTCAAAAGCGGTATCTCAGAGCTCGTAAGCGCTGAAGATTGCGCTGAACTCAAGGAATTTATTTGTGAAGTGGTTAACGACAACAACTGAGCGTTGCTTAAGCTTTGCACGTTTGTGGTACTTAGCCCTTGCAAGGTATTGGTTGTAATTGATACGACCTGATTTATGCTTAGGGCTCCTACTTGATCAATACTAAACGCTCCAATCTGAGTACTGGTTAGCGCTAAGATTTGAGTTGTTGTAAGGGCTTGAATTTCTGCTGTTGTCAGCCCTTGGAGCGCGCTTAAGGAGATAGCCTGTACAGCTTGTGTGCTTAAATTGCCAACCTCGTTTTGCGTTAATGTTTGAACTTGTATAGAGGTTAAGGCATTGACTTGAGGGGTACTCAACGCATTAATTTGCTGCTGAGTTAATGCCATAACCTGTGAAGTCGTAATTACCGCCACAGAGGTAGAACTCAATGATAATATTTCCGTGGAACTTAGGGCCGCTATTTGGGAGGTTGTCAATGCAGGAACTTGAACACTGGTTAGCGACTGCACCTGCGCACCCGACAAAGCAGCGACCACAGAGCTTGATAAGCTGGCAATTTGGGTTGTGCTGAGAGAAGAAATCTGGGTTGTACTTAAACTTGCAATCTGCGGGCTCGTTAATCCATTAAGCTGCGCTCCACTCAGAGCTTGAGCTTGTGCAGTCGAGAGGGAGCTCACCACTGCTGTGCTGAGCTGCGTGACTTCACCCGTCGTCAGTGCCTGTATTTGCACCGCGCTGAGTGCTCCGCTCACGCCCGTGCTCAGCCCCTGCACCTGCGTGCTTGTCAACGCAGCCACATCACTTGTGGTTAAATTTGAAACCTGTCCCGTTGTGAGGGCATTAATTTGCGCCCCGCTTAGCGCTGCTACTTGAGTGGTTGATAACGTCGCTATATTGGCTGTACTTAGCTGCGACACATTGCTCGTCGTCAGCGCCTGTATTTGCACCGCGCTGAGTGCTCCGCTCACGCTCGTGCTCAGCCCCTGCACCTGCGTACTTGTCAATGCAGCAATGTCTGCAG
>DAIUEA010000001.1:27687-33170 GCA_036845365.1 Limnohabitans sp.
CTTGCAATCTGCGGGCTCGTTAATCCATTAAGCTGCGCTCCACTCAGAGCTTGAGACTGACTAGAGGTGAGAGAGCCAACGTTGGCGGGGCTAAGACTCGTTATCTGAGCGGTAGTGAGTGCGCTAACTTGGAGCTCATTTAAGCCCGCAACCTGTGATGGTGTCAAAGAGGCCACATTGTCTAAGCTAAGTTGAACCACTGCATTGGTTGTCAGCCACTGAATTTGGTCAGACGTCAAACCGCTAACCGCAGCTATGCTCAGTCCAGCTGCTTGTGTAGTGGTGAGTGCTGCGATATCAGTAGAGCTCAAACTGGCTACTTGTTGCGGGGTCAAAGCATTAACTTGATCAGTCCCCAAGGCCATAACTTGAGTGCTCGAAAGCGAGGCTACGCCGTCGTTGCTAAGTTGAGAGAGTTGAGCGGTTGTTAACCACTGTATTTGATCAACAGTCAACCCACCAATCACAGCCGTACTCATCCCAAATAGCTGAGAGTCTGTCAAGGCCGCTATTTCTGATGAAACCAAACTCGCTACTTGCTGGGTTTGCAAGGAGTTGATTTGATCGGTGCTCAAAACGCTAATTAACGTTGTCCCCAGCGCCCCTATCACGTCTAAACTCAATGCACCAATATCACCATCGAGCAGTCCGGCTATATTTTCAGTATTTAGCCCTGCGATGTTAGCCGTGGTAAGGTAAGAAACTTGAAGTGACGTTAAGGCTTGGATTTGATCACTTGACAGCGCATCCAGCGTAGAACTAGATAAAGTTGAAATCTCATTTGTCGACAATGAACTCAAAGCAGCTGTGCTCAGTGTTGATAGTTCGGCAAGTGTTAAGGAGCTGATTTGAAGCGAGTTTAATGCATCAATCTGCGAAGAACTTAATGCACTAAAACCCGCTAAACCTAATGCGGCAATTTGATCAGTAGATAATAAATCGATACCTGCTGTAGAAAGAGCTTGAACCAGACTAGGGTTAAAAGATAAAACGAATATACTGGTAGTTGATAGGTTATCAATTTGGTTGGGCGTAAGTGCTCCTACTTGAGACGGCAATAGGGCATTAGTTTGATCTACAGTTAAACCTGCGATAGAGCTGGTGCTCAAACTTGCTATTTGATCGGTAGTGAACGCTTGAATTTGATTTGTCGTTAAAGCACTGGTCCAAGCCGGGCTTAGATCCGATACTTGCAAATCAGTCAAAGCAATAATATCTGCAGTTCCTAGGCTTTGTACAACTCCAGGACTCATTGCATTGATTTGGTCTATTCTTAGTTCAATTATTTGAGCAGCGCTTAGTGTTCCAAGCACGGATGAGCCCATGACCTGAATATCCGAGTCCGTGAGTCCAGCCATATTAAGGCTATTTAACCCCTCAATCCCAACAGACGTTAAATAAGTAGCTTGTGCAGTCGTTAAGGCTTGCACTTGAATGCTAGAAAGTCCAGCGATCGTTGAACTTGACAGTCCAAGCACTTGAGTCGTACCAAGCGAAGCTATAACCGTTGTAGAGAGACCGGCTAGTTGATCACTGGTAAAGGCATTGATTTGTGCGCTGCTAAGCGCAGTGACCTGTTCGCTGCTCAGGTAGGCAACACTGGATGCACTAATCCCTTCGATTTGATAAGTCGTCAGCGCTGAGAGTTGTGCAGGGCTTAGCGAGACGAGTTGGACAGGCGTCAAGGCCATCAAAGCAACAGAGCTTAGCTGCGCCAATTGAGAGGGAGTTAGTGCCTGTATCTGAGCTACAGATAACTCACCAACCAATGTCGGACTCAGCCCTGCAATCTGTACCGCAGTTAAAGCTGCTAAGTTGGCAGTGGATAGGTTAGACAGTAAGGTGGGTGTAAACGAATTTAGCTGAGTGGGTGTGAGCGCAACTACTTGAGTGGTGGTCAAGGAAGCTACATTCGCATCACTTAAGTTTACAAGCTGATTGGTGGTGAGTGCCTGTATTTGTTGAGCAGTCAATCCACTTACAAAGCTTGAGCTGAGCTGAGCTATTTGCGCCGTACTCAGAACCGAAATACTTGATGCCCCTAAAGAAGTAACTTGCTGGACACTCAACGCGTTGAGCTGATAACTGCTGAGGGCTGCTAATTGCGAGGGAGACATTGCCGCCACTTGAACTGTGCTAAGCCCACTTAAATCGGCTATGGTCATTCCAACTATATTGCTAGTGCTCAGACCAGCAAAACTGTCAGTACCCAAGGAGTAGACCTGCTGAGTTGTGAAGGACATTAGTTGAGCACTACTAAGCGCTCCAATACTAGAGCTGGATAGGCTTTTAATTTGGCTGGTTAACAAAGATGCGATTGCAGAGGTCGTAAATCCAAGGGAATTGTTGTCAAATAAAATATTTAATTGAACGGGGGTTAACGCATTAATTTGGGTAGTGGTTAAAAATTCAAGCGAGTTATAAGAAATCGAAATTAATTGATCTCGTGTAAGGCTTGAAATGCCAACCGTAGATAAAGATACTATTTGATTACTTGATAAAGCAAGTATGTCTGTTGTGGTTAATTTACTTACTTGAAGCCCAGAGAGGGCAGCTAAAGCAGCCGTGGTTAAGCCACTGACTTGGCTTGTACTAAGTGCGCCAATAGCGCTAGAGGTTAGGTAGGTAATTTGCTGTGTGGTTAGTGCTGATATTTGAGACAGCAGGAGCTCAAAGACCTGAGTGGTGCTAAGGGAGATTATTTGTTGTGTGCTCAGGCTCGCAATTTGATTGGTGAGCAATAAATCGATATTTTTGGAAATAATCGCGTTTATTTGTAAGGTGTTTAAGGCATTTATTTGTGTACTAGACAAACTCAATAATTGCTGGCTGGAAAAGGACAGTATTTGAGCATTGCTTAAAGCACCGATCTGCCCAGTTGTGAGAGACGTTATGTCGTCAATGGAGAGACTCACTATCTGTGCGCTCGTAAGCCCACGGATCTGGTTACTCGTCAGGGCTTGTAACTGAGAGGTAGACAAGGCTGCTAATTGAGACGTGTAGAACGCCTTAAAATTAGAACTCGAAATGCCCTGCAGTTGCATGGAGGACAGCTGCTGTATGGACGAAGTTGACAAAGTTTGTAGGCAGTTTGTGGTTAACGCCTGAATATGAGCTGAACTTAATCCTGCAAATTGGTTCGCCGAAATATTTAAAATCTGAGGAGACGTAATAGCTTTTATTTGCGAAGTACTTAGACCTGATAGGGCAACAGATGACAGGGCTTGAAACTGATCTGTGGATAATGCGGCTAAGGCTTGGGATGTAAATCCTGGGGATTGATTTGAGCTTAAAGAGCTTATTTGATTTGTAGTCAAATTACTAATTTGCGCACTTGACAAGGAAGATATCTGCAAAGAGGTGAGTGAAGCAAACTGCCCAGTGGACAGCAAACCTATGCCCGAGCTAGAGATGGCAGCGACTTGAACACTACTGAGAGAGGAAATTTGGTTCGAAGTTAAAACAGAAATACTATTTGTGTTTAATGCCGATACCTGTGTCGTGCTAAGCGTCACTACCTGAGGGACCGACAACGCCAGTACTTGTGATGACAATAGGCCATTAATCTGACCAGTCGTTAACGCGCTAATCAACGAGGTTGAAAGTATCGGCACCTGACTCACACTGATGACGTTGATCTGACTTACGTTCAGAATCCCAACCTCAGTGGTCGACAAGTTAGTTAAAAAAGCAGAATTGATAGCCATTTAAATGATGCCGATGATTGAATTTTGTACTCAAAGTTGGCTGACACAATTAAGCGCACAAGGAAAAACGCACCCCAGAATTAGCCCAGAACCTGATTAGAAATTTTATTGAACTACTAATCAAGAGTGACTTTGAATATACCTAAGCTTTTAGGGGCAAAATAACCGATTATTCGTTATCGACAGAAGTTACTCGTTCTTTAGCTCTAAGTAAATATATCTATGAAAACTTTAAGAAAAATGATTACATAAGGTTTAGTTTTTGCAATTTAATCATTTTTCAACCACCGCAAAGCCGTAAATCGTAGGTCTTTGCCAACTGTATAAAGAATTCTAATTTTAGTTGAAAAAAAATTAAGACAGAGTCATGATCTTCCCCATTAAACCTGTGATGGGCAAGTCGGGTAACGCAGGCAAAGGCATTGTTGAGTATTCTTGCGCTAAATTGGGCTCCACTCCCAAACCTAAAAGAATGTGAAATACCACCTTGTCTTCGTATCCCTTTGAGTTTGTGCTCGTTTTTTTGATCATCACATCCACCGCTCCCAAAAGGCCACCAATTAGCAAGCTCGTTGCTATATCAATAGGAACTTGAGCAAAACTGCGCTGTTTGATACCCAGTCTTATGTCTCTTTCAAATCCCTTAAACACAACCATGCCAGGATCTTTAAAAGGCCACTCAATTTGCAAAAGTAGTCTTGCTAGCAATGGATTATTGACAACAAAGCGCAAAGCTAATCGAGTACGGGTCGCAACAATTTGTGCGGCGTCGCTAAATTCAGGAACGAGCGAGTCAAAGAAAACCACAGCCTCATTAGCAATTTTTATGGCCAGTACGGAATATAGATTTTGAGTTGAATTAAAGTACTTATAAAAAGTTCCCCGCGATACCCCGACTAAACTAATTATTTCGTCAATGCTAATTTCATGTATTGATTTTTCTGCGGCAAGCTTTAAACCACAAATAAGCAAGCGATCCTGCATCGCTTGCCTACGTTGTGCACCCACCCTGACTCTGTGGTCTAAGTTCAAAGACATAACTTCAATTTAATTAAAATTTAAACCAATACCAAAAAATTTCCGATTGGTGTTTACACCTGAAACGTGTGTCGAACGCATTATATTTTCGTAAAAATTAAAAATTAATATTTCATCATATCAAAATTGTAATTTTGCTCAAATTTCTTAAATATATTCTAGGTTTGCCTTCCCGTCTTAAAAAACAATAGTAGACGGCTATTCCCTCTTTAAATAGAGTAACTTCAAAAATAAACCAAGTATGGCGGTTGAAATTTATGCAAAGTTATTAAGCCCTCAAAGAGCAATAGTACCAAGTGAATTAAGGGCTTTACTAGTCTATTTATGGTGGGAAAAAAAACAATTCACCTAGACTAGTGAATTTCTTTGGAGGAAACATCGGCCCCTGAGATAAAATGAAATCTGACAAAACGGTAAGCACTTGGAAACTAAAACACAACCTCAACTCAAAGACCCCCTTCTTTATTCCCTTCAAGGTTGGAGAAGACGCGTATTATTCCTAGTCAGCTCTGAACTATTAGCTATAGGATGTTCTAGCTTGGGGCTGTCTTTGCTGTCTGATCAAAGTGTTGCTCACTCAAGCGTCATGGCTATCACTGGCTCTGTGGTAGCTGTTTTCTGGAATTGGCTTTTTAATTACTGGTTTGAAATTTGGGAACACCGACAAACCTCATTCGAGAGGACAGTCTTGAGACGAGTCATGCACGCAATTGGATTTGAAATTCCATTACTACTTAT
>DAIUEA010000001.1:33180-55641 GCA_036845365.1 Limnohabitans sp.
ATGTGGGCTTTGAGGCCTGGGAAGCGCGACAACGCTCGACAGCGAGAACGGTGTGGCGGCGTGTGGCGCATGCGGTGGGTTTTGAGGTGCCGCTCTTGGTGGGCTTTGTGTTGTTGTTTGCCTGGTGGTTTGAAACTACTTACACAAAATCTTTTTTTATGGATATTGCCATGACCTCATTTTTCTTGGTCGGTACTTTTGTCTTTACTTGGATTTTTGATTCACTTTTTGGTCAACCAAAATTAGTTCGAGATAAATAACTTTAAAGTAGTTTTTCTTTTTTTACGAACTTTAAATCGCTACAGTTGGCGGATTTGAAATAAATTTGATTTAAATACAAAAATTTTAAATTACCCCCTAATGTTCGATCTTAAGTTGAATACACAACTGATATCCCACACCCCAAACTGATTTAATAGCTACTTCAGACTCTGCAGGTTGAGAACTTTTTAATTTTCGTCTAAGCCTTGCTATAAGCTCCTCAAGCGCGTGTTTGGACATAAAGTCGTTCTCATCCCCGGAGGTGAATAAATCTGCAATATAACCCGACTCTAGGGTATTGTCCTTTGCCTGGGAAAGCGCTACCAAAAGGGTCTTTTCTCTGCTTGTTAGACGTAGTTTATGCTGCAAGTCGGGGCTCATTAGGATTCTGTCCCTTAAATTAAGAGACCAGGCCTGTTCGGTATTAATATTTTTAACTCTACGACCCAGATTTTGAAGCACCAACACAAGCTCTTCAGGCGATACGGGTTTGTTTAAGTAAAAATCTGCACCGCCGTGTGAATAACTTGCTAATTTATCCCCCAATCCAAGCCTAGCAGTAATGATCACGATTCCAACAAGAGGAAATTTAGCCCGAATTCTTTTGGAAAGAAGGATGCCATTTTCTCCAGGTAAATTTAAATCAATTACATAAAGATCGATTACATCAGGATTGACTAAATCATCAAACGCTGAAGCATTGGCTGTATCAAAAACAGTAAAACCATTGCCTCTCAGGTGATCAGAAATTTCTTTACGTAAATTATGATCGTCTTCTACTAAGACAACATTAAATGGATTTTCGTTAGCCAGGGTGTAATTAAAGGATAAAGTGCTCATAAGTCTACTTTCAATCGAAAGGAAATAAGATAATTATTTATATTACAAGTAATTTGCCCCCCCAACAGGCTGGCAGCTACCTGAACAATATTTAGTCCAATGCCCATTCCGGGCTTTGAAATAAAATTAGAGTGTCTGTAATATCTCTTAAATAATTGATCTGGATCGGGCAAATTAATGATGTCAACTGTATTTGTGATGTTGAAATAATAAAATCTTTTGAGATCATCAACATTCTGCGCATTTGGATCGCGCGTTTCATTTGAAATACCAAATGAGATATTGATTTCAGAATTTTGAGCGCGGTACTTTACAGCGTTACTGACTAAATTATCGATGACAGTCGTAAGTAAGAAAAGATTACTGACAATTTCAATACTTTCAAAGCTCTCAATTTTAAAAATTCGCCCATTCTCATAATCACTCACGATATCTTTTACAAGCTCAGTGAAATTTATACTCTCATTTTGCTCGTGCTCCCTATTCGAATATTGATCAAGCTTAGCAGATAAGAAAACTTGATTAAGTACCGTATTTACACGATTAGTTGATTGAATAATTTTCTTTGTTCGCTCAATGACTTCGCTTTCAAGCGATTGATTGTTTTGGATAAATGACGCCGCATAATTTATTGTGCTTAACGGATTTTTAATTTCATGAGTCAGCAAGTCTACCAATTGTTCTCGCTCGTTAAGTTTTTCGTTTAACAATGTGACAGTCAGTTTACTAGAGGCTGCTTCGTTTAAAAGCAGTTGATTTTTTTTATTTTTTTCTAACGTCTCAAAGCCAACAATCAAAAAAATGACCGTTCCAATTGCAACACCATTTAACCTGTAATCAAAGAAATCATGAATAAGGAAGTTAAAGTTATTGACGTCGATTAAGTTTGAGGCATATACAAAACCGGAAGTTAAAAGAAGCATATATATAGTATTGCCAATCCATAATATTTTCGCAATTCTCGAGGGGATATCAGTGGTTAGTATGGCGTAATAGTTTACGCACAGCACCATAAGTTGTAGGGCGATATTGAATATGTTGTTCCAATGCCCGATTTCTCCAAAAGTAATCAGTATGTTACTAAGTATTGCTGCGACTATCACAATATTTACTTTTTTGTAAAAACTATTGACGGGATAGTTAATGAAGATTTCTCGGCACAGCAGGCAAAACATAAGCGATCTAAGGTAAAAAAATAATTCGGGTGCATATTTAGTTATCGTAGAAAACTCGCCCTTAAAAAAATCAAACAACAAGCCATTAAATGAAACCGTGTACAGAGTGAGAGTAAGTTGAAAAAAAACATACACAAGAACCAGTCGACTTCTGTCAATAAAATAAAAGATTAAAGCCATCACAAGGAGACTACAGCCTGCTGCAATAGATATTGAGCTAACCCTTACCCTTTGAGAGACTACTTTTGACAACTCATTTAGCGAAACTACTTCTGCATTGATTTGTACAATATTTTGTGATTCAATTTGTAGATATAGTGTGAATGGTTTTTCAAGACCTGACTTTAAGTAAAAGCAGTGGAACTCATCATCGCACAACCTTGGGTAGCTCATATGCCTGTCTCCAAGCGTTTGAGTCGTCCACTTGTTATTATTAAATTCAAATAATTGAACTTTATCAAGCGTAAGGGTGCCGACCCTTAAAACCAGCGGATAAACTTGCTTTTCTGAAAGATCTTTAAGATCATCATTTTTATTTGATACTACTAACTTTATCCACTGCGTATCATCTGTAAATCCCTTAAGTAGTTTCGAATAAAAGGGTGTAAAGTTTAATTTTTCAACACGTTCAATAACTGATGCATTGTCAATACCAGCAGCATCATTGCTTCCAACCCCTGTTGAAATCGATTTTTTTTCTGAAAAATAATATTTATCGACATGAATGTCGCTGTGCGCTGCTTGGTTCACAAACATCATCAAACCACACAACCACAATCTTATAAGTATTTGCACGATTAGCTATTTTTTTAAAATAAAAGGCCTTTTACACCCATCATTTTATCGAATCAGGGTTGTTGATTTCACTATAAACGTGTGTTTTAAAGCGTATTGGAGGGATAAGCCAAAAACCTTTTAACTCTGCAAATTTAATTACCCCCCGGAGCATGTAAAAAAATAAGATCCATTAACTTTTGTCATACCTTGCCGTAAACCCGTATAGGCGAAGGTCAAATTCAGATTCCATTTCACCAAGCGATATAAAACACGCTCTTTGAGAGAAGGAGATAGATGAGGATTCAGTCTGCATATTCGCAAACTAGGAGGCTAGAACGCTTAGCATGCCAGTCTAACCTCTAACTTACTGGCTACCCAAGATAGTGGATAGCATATTATGAAGTAAATTAAAGCAATAAACGAAAAGACAAGAAAGGGCTTGAAAGTGACGTTCGAAATCATGGCTCCAGCCTTGGTAAGCTCAATGAATCCAATGACAGATGTGAGTGCTGTTGCTTTGATTACTTGGACTAAAAATCCTACCGTTGGTGCAACACTCAGACGGTAGGCCTGGGGCAGGACAATAAATCTTAGTTGTTGAAAAAAAGAGAATCCAAGGCTTTGTCCTGCGAACCACTGCCCCTTCGGCACCGACCTTACACAACCCCACCAAATATCTGTAAGGTAAGCGCCAGTATAAAGAATTAGTGCGGCACTGGCAGACCACCAGATAGATGTATCAAAACCCAACAGTGCAAGTCCGAAATAAAAAAGAAAGAGCTGCATTAAAAGTGGTGTGCCTTGAAATATCTCGACATAGACCGAGATCAGTATTTGAAAAGTCTTTTTTCGAAGAAGTCTTAAAACCAAAAGCATAGACGCTAAGACACCCCCACCAAGAAGTGCTATTAATGATAGAAGAAGTGTCCACCGCGCAGCCAAAAGTAAGTTGCGCAAAATATCCCAGATTGCAAACTCAACCATTTTTTAATAAACCTCTGAACATGAGATTTTTACCTACTTGGTTTAAAAGCAAACGCATAACTACCGCCAAAACTAAATAAAGGACGGCCGCAATAATATAAGACTCGAAACCTCTGAAGTTTCGGCTTTGAATTAAATTAGCTGCATAGGACAGCTCCTCAGTTGAGATCTGCCCGCACACTGCAGAACCCAACATTACGATAATGATTTGGGCCACAAGCGCCGGCCAAACACGAAACAGTGCGGGGGGGAGGATAATATTAAAGAACACACTGAACTCTGATAAACCCAAGCTCTTGCCTGCCTGAATTTGACCAATTGGAGTGGAGTCGATACCTGCTCTTATGATCTCCGAGGAGTAGGCGCTTAAGTTAATGGTCATTGCAAGCAATGATGAGACTTCAGGACTCAGTCTTAGCCCAAGTTGAGGAAGTCCAAAGAAAATAAAAAAGAGTTGGACGATAAAAGGTGTATTCCGAATTAACTCTACATAGACTTTAATAAAAGTGTTTAAGGCAGAAAACTTTTTAACTCTTACCCAGGCCAAAGAAAGTCCTGACAAGACTCCTAAAAAAGTGCTGATAGCTGTGAGCCCTAGTGTCCAAGAAACACCCGTTAATAAAATAGGCCACTGCTCAAGAACTGATATGAAGTCAAATTCAACATTCATATAAGGGTTTTCTCAAAAGCAATAAGGGTGCGTACTATTCAGGAAGCTCACCTGTTGACCGTGACAACCATTTTTGAGAAAGTCGTTCCAAATCCCCAGCCTTATGCGCAGCTGTTATGACTTCGTTAACCTTCATTCTAAGAGCGTCCTCACCCTTCGCCACTCCAATAAAACAAGGTGAATCTTTGATCAAAAGCTTAAATTCAGACGCTAATTGAGGGTTTTTCTGAGCCATTGCTGCAGCCACTGAGGCGCCAGTTGCAACCAACTGTACTTGTCCAGCTACATATGCGGCAACAGTTGAGCTGTTGTCCTCGAAACGTTTGATCTGCGCAGATGCTGGGGCAAGCTTGGTCAACTCAGTGTCCTCCAAGGAGCCCCTGGTTGTGGAAATAGTCTGACCCGCTAAATCGTTAAAGCTTTTGATGCTTGAGGTTTTCGGTCCAAACACGGCCTGGTAATAAGGAGCGTAGGAATGCGTAAAGTCAATTACTTTTTCCCGCTCCACAGTTCTTCCCAAGGTTGAGATGACCAAATCAACCTTCTTAGTTTGTAAATAAGCTACCCGGTTAGGACTAGAAACAGGGACCAGTTCAACTTTAACCCCTAATCGTTGAGCTATTAATTGCGCCATTTCCACATCTAGTCCCTGTGGCTGCAGGTCTACACCCACAAAACCATAGGGAGGGAAATCTGTAGGAATGGCAATTTTGATGGTCTTTGTCTTCTGAATCGTCTCCAGTGCGTTTTGAGCAAAAACGGGTATAGAAAACAGATTTAGGAGTGACCCTAGGATGGTAAAAGCCAAAAGTCGTTTAAAAATAATCTTTGTCAGCGGAAAATATTTTTTCATATATTTAAGATTTGAGGTTATTGCAACGAAACAGTTTCTAATTTATCTTACCAATGGACCTATTATTACCTAAGCTTTAAAAAAATCTTCTGGTTCAAGATATTTCAAAAAAGATCTAAGAAAAAAGCACCATAACGATGCGTTTTTTACATGTCGCCCAATGTAAATTTGTTAGCCGAGTGAGCAACTTTTATTTACACAGGCTAGAAAATACCGTGTAAATTAAAAAAATAGGACTCAAAAACACCAGATAAAACCTGCCTATTGCTTAAGCGACCCTTAAGAGTCGGCTGTTCACTTCTCTATCTTGGTCATGATCTGTCACATCCGAAATCGATTTTAAATTTCAAAAAAGAAGTTAATTTTTCTAGGTTTTCTGCCCCTGAAATCAGATTGAAGCAATATTACCTAGATGAAGTTCAATTGATGAGCACAGCAGCAGAAGTTTTATGAGAAGCGGTATCAACCAAAATCATTGCACCCATTAGTCGAGATTTAAGAAAGGACTGACTCAGAACTGGCTCTTTAAGAGCGAGTTCAATTGTGCCAATCTCATTGGTACTCAGTGTTTCTGTTTTCTCTTTTTGCAAGGTCACGATATTGATTATGTTCTCTATTTGACTGACCTGCGCCTTCACCCATTGATGTCCGTGGAGAGCCCAATAAGTTCTGCCCCTCAGGAGCGGCTCGTCGTCTAGCCAAGCTACTGTTGCCTTTAATGTTCGGGTCGGCTCGAGCGTTGATTTAGACTCATTGGGTCCGCACACCACCAACCAGTCACCCCTTGAGATATCGATCTCTCGCTCTAAAATAACTCCCACCTGTTGTCCCGCTTGCCCAAGGCGAGGATCATCCTCAGCTCGTACAGAATTAAGAATTTCCACTACTTTGGCAGTTTGTCCGCTAGGATGGACTTGAACTGTATCCCCAATTTTCAACCCTCCATTGGCAACGCGGCCCCATAAAATTCTTCGTCCTTTGTTGGTTCGATTGGAGTCGTGCTGTTTTTCAATCCACTGGATACATACGGCGCAGACTCCCTCGTGCTCGGGCGGAATGCAGGGAAGTTTTTCTAAAATAGTAATAAGACTATCTCCTTTATAGTCGCACCAATTCTCTTTTGAATTGACAACGTTCCAACCCTTCAAGGCTGATATTGGAACCACATTGCTGATTTGAATATTTGCTTTAGTTGCAAAGGTCTCAAGTGCAGACCTAATATTATTGAACGCTTTAGTCGGGTCTGTCACTGCATCAAGCTTGTTGATGACGAATAGGATGCTTGGAACCCTCAAGAGATTCACAAGAAGAGCGTGTCGCCGCGTTTGGGCCAGTAAAACCAAATCCGGATTATCCCAGTCTAATTTGGTGGAGTCCACGATGACGAGAGCAGCATCTGCGCTTGAGGCGGCGGTAACCATGTTGCGGGTGTACTGCTCGTGTCCGGGGGTGTCGCCAATGATAAATTTTCTTTTTTCAGTTGCAAAGTAACGATACGCCACGTCTATGGTGATTCCCTGTTCTCGCTCCGCGGAGAGGCCATCTGTTAAAAGGGCTAAATCGGTTTGGCCACGACGCTGAACCCCCGCAAGGTGATCTTCAAGCACGGCCTGAGAATCCACCAAAAGCCGACCAATCAAGGTGCTTTTGCCGTCATCCACCGATCCGCAGGTAATGAACCTAAGAGCATTCAGAGGATCTTTAGAAAGACTTGGGTTGGAGGAGCGGGGGGGAGAGTCGGATAGGTATGACATAGGGTTTAATTTTTTAGATCTAAATGCTATTTCTAGATTAACTCAGAGCAATGGTCATTAAAAATAGCCGTCTTTTTTTCTCTTCTCCATTGAGGCCTCAGAGGTTTGATCGTCCATTCGGGTTGCTCCTCGCTCACTTTGTCTTGCACTTAGCGTTTCGGTCACAACTTCATTGGGTGTTTTGGCGTCACTCGACACTGGGCATGTGCATGTAATATCCCCAAGCGTTCTAAAACGCACATCCATCAGTTTTGACGTCTCCCCAACTTTGATGGGTGTTAAGGGGGTCACCGGAACCAGCAGGCCTTTGCGTTCGACAATCTCCCTTTGGTGGCTATAGTAAAGGCTAGGTAATTCAATTTGTTCGCGCTCTATGTATTGCCACACATCCATTTCGGTCCAGTTAGAGATTGGAAAAATGCGGAAATGCTCTCCGGGCTGAAGTTTGGTGTTAAACAAACTCCACAGCTCAGGGCGCTGAGACTTAGGTTGCCAAGTTCCAAAACTGTCTCTGTGTGAGAAAATTCGCTCCTTGGCTCTGGCCTTTTCCTCATCCCGCCTGGCGCCACCTATTAAGGCATCAAATTTATGCTCCTCAATGGCCTCTAAAAGAGTGACAGATTGATGAGCGTTCCTCGGCTCATTAGGGCTGCTTAAGCGCACTGTGCCTCTGCTCATTGAGTCCTCAACGCTGCGAATAATAAGTTGAGCACCCAGTTGTTGTGCACGGTAATCTCTGAAATGAATGACTTCCTCAAAATTGTGACCCGTATCAATCATCAGCAGTGGGTAAGGAATACGTCCAACGCCAAACGCTTTTTCTGCGCACCGAAGCATGACCAATGAGTCTTTCCCACCTGAAAATAAAAGTGCAGGCCTCTCAAAGCTGGCTGCAACTTCGCGCAAGAGGAAGATGGTCTCACTCTCCAGCCCGTCCAAGTGAGACCGGCTAGGGGAAAATGAGGACGGGGTATCTTGAACCCCCTCTCCTTTTTTAATTTCTGATGAGCTCCCAAGAATTGGGTTTTCAGTAGTAGACATTTATACTCTTTTAGACAATAGGAAACAATGATTAAGGGCAGCCAAGAAACAGCCCTACGTTAAATGGTTCTTTGATTGAGCTCGTAAGAATTGCTGCATCAATCTTTAGGCGCTGACGTGAAGTCCGCACTCTTTAGCACTCTCTTGTTCCCACCACCAACGCCCGGCTCTAAACTCTTCGCCCTCACTTATAGCTCGCGTGCAAGGCGCACATCCAATGCTTGGAAAGAACTCATCGTGCAACGCGTTGTAGTCCAGGCCATTGACATCGATGTAGTGCCATACGTCGCCCCAACTCCAATCCACTAAAGGGTTGACTTTAGTGAGTCCTGTTTGCCCAAACTCAGAATCATCCACAAAACTTACCTGGGCACGGGCAGGAGACTGCTCACGTCTTAATCCAGTAACCCAAGCCCTTTGACCCTTTAAAGCTCTTTGAAGGGGTTCAACCTTACGGATCTGGCAACAACTCTTTCGGTTTTCAATTGATGAGTAGATAGCCTTTTGGCCTTTGGTCTTTACAAACTCTAGGACACTCTCAGGTTTGGGTCTGTATATCTCAAGTTGGAGCTTTGAATTGGCTTGAAAGCGCTCTAAAAAAGCCAAAGTTTCGTAATGCAAAGCCCCAGTTTCCAAAACAAATATGGGAACCACAAGGCCAATCTTCTCCAGCAAATGACTGATTACGACGTCCTCTGGACCTAAACTGCTTGCTTGCTTAATGGGATTAAGTTTTTTGACGCACTTCTCAAGCTCAGTCAACGTATTTGTTAGACGCACATCGTACAAAGCGCTTGGCTTTGCCCAACGACGGATTGCAGACTCTTGCTTGGTTTTAAATAGTGAGGAGCTCATCATTTATAAATATTCGGTATAAAGAAATTCGATATAGGGGAGGTGAACCGTTCAACGAAGCGCCTCAAACTAAAATGAGCTTGGACGCAGCCCACGCTAAAAGCACGCTTAAACCCAAACGAATCAATCGCTCAGGGGTACGACTGAGAAAGTGAGCACCAACCCAAATTCCTGGTAGCGAGCCTACAGCTAATTTTAAAAGAAGACTCCAGTCTACGGTCCCTAGCCCTGCGTGCCCCAGCCCTGCAACTAACGTCAACGGGACTGCGTAGGCAATGTCGGCGGCAACTATCCTTGGAAGAGGAAGTTTAGGGTATAAAAGCATTAAAACGCTCACTCCAATGGCTCCTGCACCAACTGAGGTCAGTGTGACCAACGAGCCTATTGCAAGACCCAAAAGAACGGTTAAAACAGGATGATTTGTTTCCAATGATTCCTTATCAATTACTGTTTGATCACTTTTTAAGGCTACATTCGCGCTGATGCTAATTGTGTTTTTAGTCTGTGAGAGCTGCTCAATTCCTGGAACCTCCCTCGCCTCTTTCTGAGCATGCGAATAAGAAGTTCTTAAGACTTTATAAAGCAGGGAGGCAGCTGTCAATAAAAGTGCGAAACCCAAAGTTCGTTTAATGACATGCTCAATTTCAGCACTTCCTAGATCATATTGATTGAGCACATAAATGGTTGCCAAGCAACCTGGAATACTTCCCATACTCAGATGTGAGACAACGCGCCACGGAACTAGCCTTTGACGCCATAAAGTGTATGTACCGCCCGACTTGGTGATGGCTGCAAAAAGCAAATCGGTACCCACCGCCAAATGCGGCTTTACTCCAAACAAGAAAATCAGCAGCGGCGTCATTAATGAGCCGCCCCCAACTCCGGTAAGTCCGACAACAGTCCCAACAAAGAAGCCCGCTAAAACAAAGTAAAAATCATTCATGCAGGGACTTTAACTGCCCTCTTGATAAAAACAAAATATATATTTTTGCTTTATATATAACTTATGGGTATAAAGAGGGTATTTTGCAATGCTAAATAGTGTGCTTTGATGCAATATTATCGCGCGCTATTTTCTGCGCAATGCACGCAGTTCGTGCACCAAGCCCACTATTACACACAACACATTGACATCTCACAGGGACAGTAATTAGCGTTTCAGACCAAAGCTTGGTCTGGTCCAGAGCCCTTGCCGATGTTAATTGAGAGGCGTTTTAAAGGCTAATCGAGCCTGTGCATGAACGCATGAACGCATGAACGCATGAACGCATGAATGCAAACTTTCCCAAGCCACTTAAACTTGTAAGCTACCTGGTATTTAGCTGATAGCGGAGAAAAGCTAACTCAATCCATTGATGGGTCAATCAATGGTGCCGGGGGCCGGACTCGAACCGGCACGGTGTTTAGCACCGGCAGATTTTGAATCTGCTGCGTCTACCAATTTCGCCACTCCGGCAAAGAAGAAGGATTTAAATTATGGCACAGTATTGCCTTGATATCCACTATCATCTCCCGAATACACTATATTTATGACTTCGCCCTGATAATCCAACTAAAAACCATGCAATACCCCACGATAGAGTCAACAATTGGTCGCACCCCTTTGGTTGCGTTGCAACGCATCGGACGTTCAGAGTGCCTAGAGCGGGGGAACGTCTTACTAGGTAAGTTAGAGGGAAATAACCCGGCTGGTTCTGTCAAAGACAGACCAGCACTCTCCATGATTCAACGCGCACAAGAAAGAGGGGATATAAAAGTCGGTGATACCTTGATTGAGGCAACATCAGGAAATACGGGGATCGCGCTGGCCATGGTCGCTGCAATCAAAGGCTACAAGATGATCCTCATCATGCCCGAGGATTTATCAATTGAGCGCGCCCAGACAATGAAAGCTTATGGGGCGGAGTTAATCTTAACGCCAAAAAGCGTTGGAATGGAAGGGGCAAGAGACCTCGCTTTGCAGATGGAAAAAGAAGGCAAAGGCCATGTTTTAGATCAATTTGCAAATCCCGACAACCCGCGCATTCACTACGAAACGACCGGGCCAGAGATATGGCAAGACACCCAAGGAAGGGTAACTCATTTTGTAAGTGCAATGGGTACTACAGGGACCATTACAGGCGTTTCAAAATACCTTAAAAATAAGAATAAAGATATTCAAATCATTGGTGCTCAACCAAGCGAGGGTTCTAGAATAGCGGGCATCCGAAAATGGGCTCCAGAGTATTTGCCGAAAATTTACGACCCAACTCATGTAGACAAAATTACTTTAGTGAGTCAAACCGATGCCGAACAAATGTGCAGGCTGCTAGCAAAAGAAGAGGGAATTTTTGCCGGCGTCTCTGCAGCCGGCGCATGCTGGGTTGCTTTAGAGTTGGCCAAACAAGTTACTAACGCAACTATAGTATTCATTGTATGTGACAGGGGTGATAGGTATCTTTCTACAGGAGTGTTTCCAGCATGAGTGAGTTCAAATTCTGTCCAATGTGCGCGACCCCTTTAGAGCTGATTGCAAGACAGGAGGATGGGGGCATTAAAGAGCGTATGGCATGCACAAGCTGTGAATGGACTCACTGGAACAATCCCACCCCTGTTTTGGCTGCCATTGTGGAGCACAAAGGGCAGATACTGTTAGCCAGAAACGCAGCATGGACGGGTAAGCGTTTTGCCCTCATAACAGGATTTATGGAGGCAGGGGAGACGCCGCAAGAGGGAATCACTCGAGAGGTCAAAGAGGAGACAAATCTGGATGTGATTTCACTAGAGTTGATAGGCGTTTATGACTTTCAAAGACGCAACCAAGTCTTGATCGCTTATCACGCATTGACCCAAGATTCGGGCACCATTGAGCTATCTCCTGAGCTGCTCGAGCACAGGCTTTTCGACTTCAAAGAGTTAATATGCTGGCCTGCTGGCACGGGCTATGCATTGGCTGATTGGTTAAGAACTAAATCCATTGAACCGCGTTTTCTTGAATGGGACGAAATTGAAAGGATTAACGCATTAGCCCTAAACTCAAAAGGTCGAATTTAAGATGATCATTGATATAGAGCTTGATACCAGGGGTTTGAATTGCCCACTGCCTATCTTAAAAGCTAAAAAATCTCTCTCCTCTATGCAATCTGGTCAACTCCTTAAAGTTGTATCTACTGATAGCGGCTCAAATAGAGATTTTGCGGCCTTTTGCAAGCAAACGGGCAATGAATTGATTGAACAAAGAACAGAGGGAAAAGAGTTCATAAACATCCTCAAAAGAAGATGATCATATAAGACCTTTTCAAAGACAGCCCAAGACACGCTGCGCTGGGTCAGCTGTGTTTTTGGAAGTTCACCAACTCTTAAAAAGCTTTTAGACCTTGCCTATGTTGGCAATCGAGCAAGCTGATCTTTTAGTTTCACGATCGTTTGTTCAAAGTCCGCCATCCTCTTGCGCTCTTGCTCAATTACTGCGGGAGGTGCCTTAGCGACAAAAGACTCATTGGAGAGCTTAACTTGTCCTTTATCGAGCTCTGTTTGAATTCTAAGTATCTCTTTACCCAGTCTCGAGCGCTCGGCTGCTGCGTCCACTTGGATGTGCAGGCACATCCTAACGGCTCCAACCACTGCCACGGGAGAGGACTCACTGCTTTGTCGCCACTGAGACTCATCATCAAAGAGTTTAATGTCGCTTAGTTTTGCAAGGGTTTTCATGGCTGGCAGCATAGAGCGCACTCGCTCATCTGCCCCCAAAATAAGTAAAGGCAGTTTGGTTGCAGGAGACACCCCCATCTCCCCTCTCAAATTACGACACGAGTCCACAATCGCTTTCAGGTCTTGCACGTAGAGTTCAGCGACTGGATCAATTTTTCCTGGCATACATTTGGGATAAGTTGCGATCGAAACAGAGGCTTTGTCCAAATCGCCCTCTTTGACCCGTCCCGCGACGGGCGCAACTTTTTGCCATAGTTCTTCGGTGATAAAGGGAATAATCGGGTGAAGAAGTCTGAGTAAGGTCTCCAAAGTGCGGATCAGCGTACGTCGTGTGCCGCGTTGCGCAGCGATCTCACCTCCCATGAGTTGGACTTTTGCGATCTCTAAATACCAATCGCAGAATTCATTCCAAACAAAGTCATATATAGAATTTGCAACAATGTCGATTCTAAAATCTTTAAAACTCTGCTCAACTTGCTCCTCAAGTCTTTGTAGTTGTGAGGCAATCCACCGGTCTGCTTGGCTAAATGTCATATACCCATGAGCGACGCCTCCAACCTGGCACTGCTCCTTGGTGTGCTCCATCAAGCCGCAGTCATGGCCCTCGCAGTTCATCAACACAAACCGGGTTGCATTCCAAAGCTTATTGCAAAAGTTTCTATAACCCTCGCACCTTTTGCTGTCAAAATTGATACTTCGGCCTAGCGTGGCCATTGACGCAAAAGTAAACCTTAGCGCATCTGCGCCGTAGCTTGGAATGCCACTTGGAAACTCTTTTTCTGTCTCTTTTTTGACCTGTCCCGCAGTCTCCGGCCGACGTAACCCGACCACCCTTTTCTCAAGCAAAGCAGGTAATGCGATTCCGTCTATGAGATCGACCGGGTCTAATACATTGCCCTCAGATTTACTCATTTTTTTGCCGCTTGCGTCCAACACAAGACCGTGAATATAGACCCTCTTAAACGGGACTTTTCCCGTGAAATGAGTGGTCATCATGATCATTCGCGCCACCCAAAAAAAGATAATGTCGTAGCCCGTGACCAATACTGAGCTTGGTAGGTACAGATCTAAATCTTGAGTCTTAGCAGGCCAACCTAGCGTTGAAAACGGCACCATTGCAGATGAGTACCAAGTGTCTAAGACATCGGGGTCTCGTCTAAGAGTTTTACCAGTGGCTTGAGCCTGCGCTTGGGCAAGACTCTCAGCCACATAAACATGCCCCTCCTCGTCGTACCAGGCCGGTATTTGGTGTCCCCACCACAATTGACGGCTAATGCACCAGTCTTGTATGTTGTTCATCCACTGGTTATAAGTATTGATCCAGTTCTCTGGGACAAACTGAACTTGCCCGGATTGAACTGCTTCTACTGCTTTAGCGGCTATGCTTTTACCGGTTGGGTCTGCCTCACCGACTTTGTTCATAGCAATAAACCATTGATCGGTCAGCATGGGCTCTACGACTTGGCCCGTTCTCGAACAAATTGGTAACATCAGTTTGTGGGGCTTCATATCTACAAATAAGCCCAACTCTTTTAAGTCATTTATGATCACTTTGCGAGCATCAAATCGATCAAGCCCTGTGTAAGCATAAGGTGCGTTTTCGTTAACTTTGGCGTCCAGCGTAAAAATAGACACTAAGGGAAGGTTATGTCTTTGTGCGCACGCATAATCGTTAAAGTCATGCGCGCCCGTTATTTTTACAACCCCTGAGCCAAAACTTGGGTCGACAAACGAGTCAGCGATGATGGGAATTCGCCTGTTGCAAAGTGGGAGCTCAACTTCTTGCCCAATCAAATGCAAATACCGGCTGTCCTCAGGATGCACCGCCAAGGCTGAGTCTCCCAACAAAGTCTCTGGTCGAGTCGTTGCAATCACTAGGCCCTTTTGAAGAACGCCTTCAACGAGTTGCTCACTGCCTGCGAATGGATAAAGGATGTAGTACATGTGCCCTTGAGACTCACGACTCTCTACTTCTAAGTCACTCACCGCGGTGCTCAAAACTGGATCCCAATTCACCAGTCTTTTGCCGCGGTAGATTAATTTTTGTTGATATAACTCTACAAAAGTTTTGACAACGACGTCCGATAAATTTTGATCCATCGTAAAGTATTCACGCGACCAGTCCACACTGTCGCCCATACGACGCATCTGGGTCGTAATCGTATGACCACTTTGCTTCTTCCATTCCCAAACTTTATCGATAAAGTTTTTGCGTGCAAGCTCCGGCGTATCTCCCATCTGGTGACGCGTGATGCCCTGCTCCTGGAGCTGGCGTTCGACGACAATTTGTGTCGCTATTCCTGCGTGGTCGGTGCCGGGTATCCAAGCCGAGTTGAACCCGCTCATGCGGTGATAACGAGTCAAGGTATCCATAATCGTCTGATTAAAGGCGTGTCCCATGTGCAGCGTACCCGTTACATTGGGGGGGGGTAGTTGAATACAAAAGGAGGGGGATCCAACTTGAGCCTGTCCGCTACCAAATGCTCCGGCAACCCCGTACCCACGTCTCTCCCACTCAGGGCCCCAACGCATCTCTATGGCCGAGGGCTCGAAAGATTTAGGCAAACTGTTTAGACCAGGTTGATGCGCAGCAAGAGCCTGTTGACTAGGGATCTTGGTGTCTGCGGAGTTGGGCAAGGGAGAGGTTGGGGAAGAGTTTTGGCTCATATCAGGGTTTATAAGGAGGATAATTAAATTTGTTCAGAATCTGTTGTTATGACCTATGAAGCCAACAAAGCCTATCTAAAAAGGTCAAAAAACTAGGATACTTAAATTCAGCTTACACGCGCAGGGTACAGGGTATTTGGTTTTACAAGCAGTTTACAAATTCACAAGTATTTCATGCTTTGAGCTGATTTTAACTGGCTTGTTTGGGCCGGTTCTTGTATAGTAAACGAGTTGTGCAATGAGTATACGTACTGGCCAGGAGTAGTTTGGATAACCCCAACTCTTTTTTGCCGTTTTCCTTGTCAACCACTCGTTCTGATGGCGCGTTGATTAGATACCCACTAGATTTAAATATAAGGGAGAACAGTTATGAAAAAATTACTCATTCTTTTGCTTTCCGCCTTAAGCCTATTAGCCGGCAACGCCAGTTTTGCAGGGGGTTGGCACGGTGGTGGTTATTACCACGGCGGAGGCTACTACAGAGGAGGCTTTGGTGTCGCGCCTTTCATTGCCGGCGCACTCATTGGGGGAGCCATCGTTGGCACCTCCTACGCCACAACCAACTCAACCTACTACTCAACGCCCACCCAGGTGATTGAGCCACAAACAGTATATGTTCAACCACAAACTGTATACGTTCAACCCCAACAAACTTACGCTGTACAACCCCATGCTTATTACTGCGCTAGTGCCCAGAACTATTATCCCGCGGTTCAAACCTGTAACGTGCCTTGGCAACAAGTTAACTAATAATTGCTAATCTCCCTTATAAAGCCTCATATTATTGAGGTTTTTTTGGTTAGGCCCTCAACTCTGCGTTGAACGATTTAAACATACTTGACATCCTCCCCCTTAACTCAGGGGATTTCCACGCACCCTGCTAAAATTAAACATCAACGATTACAGCGATGATCTGTCGCCTTTTTATGCTTTTCTTGTTATCACCTGCAAAGACATTAGACTACAAACGCTCGCTTCCTCAGGTCGATGCCAGTGAACCCGTTTTTATAAAGCAATCTGCTGAGCTGATCTCTATCTTAAAGACTAAATCAATAAGTCAAATCAGCGATCTAATGAGTTTGAGCGAGGCTTTGTCCCAACTCAATTTGCAGCGCTATGCAGATTGGTCTCCAAAATTTACTCCAAAAAACTCCCGCCCCGCTTTGCTTGCCTTCAATGGAGATGTCTACGAGGGACTAGATGCTTACTCCTTGAGCATTAAAGAGCTGAGTTGGGCGCAGGATCACCTAGCCATATTGAGTGGTCTGTATGGGGTTCTTAGGCCGCTGGATAAAATGCAACCCTACCGCTTGGAGATGGGGACCGCATTGGAGAACCAAAAGGGCTCCAATCTCTATAAATTCTGGGGTGAGTCCATATCAGAATATCTGAACACTAGGCTGTCTGGTGAGAAAACACCTGTTGTGATTAATCTTGCATCTCAAGAGTACTTTAAATCTGTACATCTTAAGACTCTTAAAGCCAGAGTTATTGAATGCGTCTTTGAACAAGAAAAGTCTGGTCAATTTAAAGTCATCAGTTTTTTAGCCAAACGCGCTCGCGGTTTAATGGCAAGGTACGCGGTACAACACCAAATCAAAACACCTAATGGACTGCGCAAATTCAACAGTGAAGGTTACGTCTTTGAGTCCGATTTGTCTATCGAGGATCGACTCGTTTTTAGAAAATACACTACATAGAATTCCCGTTCCACATCCGCCCTCACCCACCCAAGAACCTACACTTTACTATGTAAGTTTTTTTTAAACTTTTCATGACATTACCCACCCCAAATCATCCCACTCTCAGCTCAGTAAATGAGGTAACAGATCAACCCAAAGAAAACAGCGAAACGAGTGAACTTAAAGTGATTCAAGAAATCAAAGAACTCAGGGAGCTTGGTGAGCTTGGTGAGCTAGGCAAAGCCTCTGCTTACATCAACACCTACACACCTCAATTATTGTTTCCCATAGCACGTGCGCCTACGCGTGCCAGAATGGGTATTCGCGCAACACCCTCCTTTTTAGGCGCCGATCTTTGGACGGCCTATGAACTCAGTTGGCTCAACAAACGTGGAAAGCCCGAGGTCTGCATTGCAAGGTTAATAGTGCCCTGCGAGTCCACGCACATCATTGAGAGCAAGTCATTAAAACTCTACTTTAATAGCTTTAATTCAACCCAGTTTGCAAGTAAAGAAGCCGTCAAAAGGGCGATCGAACAAGACTTAACCTCGGCTATTTGGAGCGGCTCTCAACCCAAAGGACAGGTCTTCACCGAGCTACTCTCACCACAAGAATTCAGCGCTCACCTGCCCCATGAGCTTGACGGCCTAAGCCTTGATCGACTCGATTTAGAGTGCAGTATTTATCACCCAGACCCAAGTCTTTTAAGCTCAAGCACGGGGGAACAACCCGTTCAAGAAACACTTAAAAGCGATCTCCTTAAAAGTAACTGTCTCGTCACCGGTCAGCCTGACTGGGCGAGCGTGCAAATCAGCTATTACGGCCCACAAATAGACCAAGCTGGATTACTTCGCTACCTCGTCAGCTTTAGAGATCAAAATGAATTTCACGAACCTTGTGTTGAACGAATATTCAACGATATTTGGACGCGCTGTAAACCAGCGGAATTAAGCGTATTTGCTTGTTTTACAAGGAGAGGAGGAATAGATATCAGTCCCTTTAGAACAAGCAAACCTAGAGCCTTACCCAAACACCACCGGACAGCTCGCCAGTAAAAGTGGCTGTGTCAAATAGCTCTAGCTCACTAAAAAAGTTCTTGATTGAGTCCCTCATCAAGCTGAGTTACGCGGCTGTTTTGTTCAGCACTCCACTGCTCTATCTTGACCAATGAGCCCATCCGAACACCCAACAATCTTATTTTTTGACTCAAATCAACCCGCTTTAAAAGCTCCCCCGCAAACCGTCGAATATCCTGGGAGTGATTGGTGGGTACATCAATCGTTTGGTCTCTGGTCACGGTTTTAAAGTTACCGTACTTCAGTTTAATACCTACCGTTTTACCTAAGTACCCTTTTCGTTTCAGATCGTTTGAGACCTGCTCGCACAAGCGAGTAAATATAGGGGTCAGCATTTCCTTGTCAGATGCGGGGTGAAGGTCCCGCTCAAAGGTCGTTTCTCGACTCAGACTCACAGGCTCGCTATGAATAGCAACGGGGGAGTTATCTCTCCCATTGGCAGCGTCGCATAACCACCTCCCGTAGTTTTGACCAAAATGAGTGATCAACTCATTAGGATCAAACTGTGCGAGTTGGCCAATTAGGGTGATACCCAAAGATTTTAGTTTCTCATCTGTTACGGGGCCTATGCCGTTTATTTTTCTACAAGCAAGGGGCCAAATCTTTGTCTCTAAATCCTCTTCATGCAAGATACATATACCGTTGGGTTTATTCAGCTCACTTGCCATTTTGGCGAGTAATTTATTAGGTGCAACTCCAATCGAGCAGGTGAGTTGGGTTGCTTGAAAAATACTTTTTTGAATGAGCCTTGCAAGCACCCTTCCCCCCTCCCTTTGTCCCCCAGGGGTATTTGTAAAATCAATATACACCTCATCAACTCCCCTGTCTTGCATGACTGGCGCTATATCGGTGATAACACTTTTAAAGAGTTTGGAGTATTTGCGGTACTGCTCAAAATCTACAGGCAACAAAATAGCCTGCGGACACAAGAGTGCTGCCTTCATCAACCCCATCGCAGAGCCAATCCCAAATTGACGAGCAGCGTAGGTGGCAGTGGTGATCACGCCTCTGCCTGCGTAATCTTTCAACCGAGGAAATACTTCAACTGGAATGTCTGAGAGAGGTGCTTTTAGCCAATCCTTTTGAGGATCTATTAGCCGCAAACGCTCTAGATACATGTCCTCGCGCCTTTTAGATCCCCCGATCACAACCGCTAGTCCCTTGAGCTGAGGGTAGCGCAGGAGCTCCACCGAGGCGTAAAAAGCGTCCATATCCAAGTGAGCAATACGCCTTGGTAAATTCAAGCCTTGGCGTTCAAAAATCTCAGCGTCTTTGGAGAACTCGACTGAATTCATTTAAACATTTATGCTTTTCTAAGACTGTTTGTAAGTCTCTCACGTGTTTTAACTGAGCCAGCGAAGATAGGAGCTTTTTTACAAAACAAAGACAAAAGTGAAGGGTTAGTAAAACAAAGCGACGTTACTTTGGATAAGTTCCCGGCAACAAAATGGAGGTATCGATCTGGTCAATGGATGTCTTGCCGCAAAAGGCCATCGTCAAATCCAGCTCATTGCGGATTAACTGTAAGGCTTTTGTAACCCCTTGCTCACCCATTGCACCGAGTCCATACAAAAACGCTCTTCCAATATAAGTCCCCTTTGCGCCTAGGGACAGGGCTTTCAAAACATCTTGACCACTCCTTATGCCGCCGTCCATATGAACCTCAATTTGTGAACCTACAGCGTCAACAATGTGAGGCAAAGACTCAATGCTTGACTGTGCGCCGTCTAATTGGCGTCCTCCGTGATTGGAGACAATCAGGGCGTCAGCACCGCTTTTGACGGCAAGCTTAGCGTCCTCTGCGTCTTGGATGCCCTTTAAAATTAATTTACCTCCCCATTTCTTTTTAACCCACTCCACATCATCCCAGTTTAGAGCAGGGTCGAATTGCTTGGCAGTCCACTCCGACAAAGAACTCATGTCAGCCACGCCTTTGACGTGCCCCACAATGTTCCCAAACTCCCTGTTGCGTGTCCCAAGCATACCCAAGCACCAACCCGGCTTGGTCATCATGTTCAAGATATTTGGGATAGTCAATTTGGGAGGCGCAGATAAACTGTTTTTAAGGTCCTTGTGACGTTGGCCTAAAATTTGTAAATCCAGAGTCAGCACAAGCGCTGAACAACCTGCCGCTTTGGCTCTATCAATTAAATTCTCGATAAATACCCTGTCTTTCATGACGTACAACTGAAACCAAAAGGGATGTCCCTGTATGCCTTTTGAGACTGTCTCAATGGAGCAGATACTCATGGTGGACAAAGTGTAAGGAATACCAAAAGCTTTGGCCGCACGCGCTGCAAGAATTTCGCCGTCGGCGTGCTGCATGCCTGTCAGTCCTGTGGGTGCGATGGCTACGGGCATGCTGACCTCTTGCCCAATCATCTTTGAGCGCGTGGTCCTGCCCTCCAAGTTAACAGCAACTCTTTGGCGAAATTTTATTTTCTGAAAATCGCTTTCGTTAGCCCTGTAAGTGCTTTCAGTCCAGCTACCCGAGTCAGCGTAGTCAAAAAACATCCGGGGCACACGTTTTTGAGCTAGTTTTTTTAAATCCTCAATATTCGTAATAACGCTCATAAGTGACCTTTTTCAAGTAATTTTTTCCATCTCTCAATTTGCATTCTTATCTGCACTGGGGCTGTGCCCCCTAGCGTAGCGCGCGCATTCAGTGAACCTTCAAGAGTCAATACGTTGTAAACATCCTCATCTATAAAAGGGTGGATTGTTTTAAGCTGTGCAATCGGCAAATCACTTAAGCCTTTTTCCGTGTCCTGGGCTAAGCGAACTATTTTCGCAACAGCTTCATGCGCGTCCCTAAACGGCAAACCCTTTCTCACCAAATAATCCGCCAAATCTGTCGCAGTCGCATAGCCTTTTAAAGCTGCCTCTTTCATCGCCAGCGCGTTGACCTGTATTCCTCCAGACCGGATTGATGTTTTAGGATCAACTTGCCCGCCCATCATTTCATCAAATATTCTAAGTGTGTCCTTGAGTGTGTCAACCGTATCAAACAAAGGTTCTTTATCCTCTTGGTTGTCTTTGTTGTAGGCCAAGGGTTGAGCTTTCATCAAAGTCATCAAGCTCATCAAATGGCCAACCACCCGCCCCGTCTTTCCTCTTGCAAGCTCAGGAACATCTGGGTTTTTCTTTTGAGGCATGATGGAGCTACCCGTCGTGAACCGGTCAGACAGCTTGATGAATCCAAAGTTCTGGCTCATCCAAAGCACCAACTCCTCACTCATTCTGCTGATGTGGACCATACAAAGCGCAGCAGCGCTGGTGAACTCTATGGCAAAGTCACGGTCGCTCACCGCGTCTAAGCTGTTTTGACAAACACAGGGCTCGCCCTCCTTATCCACCATCCCAAGAGTTCTTGCTACTCTATCTCTATCCAGTGGGTAACTCGTGCCTGCAAGGGCCGCACTTCCAAGAGGTAAACGGTTTACGCGGCTACGAACTTGCCCAAATCGCTCCAAGTCGCGCCCAAACATCTCAACATACGCCAACATGTGATGGGCAAAAGATATGGGCTGAGCCACTTGGAGGTGCGTAAAACCAGGCATGATCACATCAACGTGGCTTTCAGCTACCTCAATTAAAGAGTGTTGAAATTGTTTTAATAAATCTGAAATTTCATCTATTTCGTCTCTTAACCAAAGCCTAACGTCGGTTGCGACCTGATCATTCCTGCTGCGTCCCGTGTGGAGTCTTTTGCCTGCGTCACCAACGATTTGAGTCAATCTGGCTTCAATATTTAAGTGCACATCCTCCAAATCAAGTTTCCAATCGAATTGGTTGTTGTGAATTTCCTCACCAATGCGTCTAAGCCCATTAACAATGTCTTGATAATCTGCAGAGCTTATTATTTTTTGATGCTCGAGCATTTCCGCGTGCGCAAGGGAGCCCTCAATATCTGCGCGCCACAAGCGTTTGTCAAATGAGACACTGGATGTGTAGCGTTTGACCAATTCGCTCATCGGCTCTGCAAAGAGGGCTGACCAAGATTGTGATTTTTTATCGAGTTGATTAATTGACATACACTTTCATTTTAGCTCTAGATGAGCATGTAAATTTATACCTACTTTTTTGAGGTAAGTATAAGATTAGACTACACTGAAACCAACTCCACTCTTTGCTTC
>DAIUEA010000002.1:0-5235 GCA_036845365.1 Limnohabitans sp.
ACCTAAACCTAATGAAACACTTGGCACTCAAAGGAATTAAAGTGCCCGATCCTGTTGTAAGCACCAGCGGAGATATTGTTTTCTTACTCAACGAAAAGCCTGCCGCGATCGTTAGCAGATTAAAAGGGCAAAGCGAACTAAGTCCTGGGACATTGCATTGCCAAATGGTGGGCGCAATGTTGGCACGAACACATTTAGCTGGGCAGGACTTTCAGTACGAACAGCTCAATTTAAGGGGGCTTGATTGGTGGACTAAAACCACCCCTCAGGTCCTCCCTCACATGGACAAAGAAAGGCAAGAGTTCTTGATCAGTGAGCTTGCGTTTCAACAACATGCAGTCACTCTCTCTGCCTATAAGGCACTCCCCAAAGGGCCGGTGCATGCTGACTTGTTTAGAGACAACGTCATGTTTGAAGACTCTGAACTAAGCGGTTTCTTTGATTTTTATTTTGCCGGCATCGATCACTGGATTTACGATGTCGCCGTATGCTTGAATGATTGGTGTGTTGATCTCCAAACGGGGCAATGGAACAAAGAGTTGCTGCACTCGTTTTTAAACGCTTACCAAGATGTGCGTCCGCTTGAGCGGTGCGAGCGTCAAATGTTAAATCCTATGCTCAGAGCTGCTGCCTTCAGATTTTGGCTATCTAGGCTTTGGGATTTTTACTTACCTCGCAAAGCCTCACTGCTGCAACCCCACGACCCCGCCCACTTTGAGCGAATACTTAAGGAACGAGTCTTCTCGCCTTTAAGCCTATAAATATTTTATAAAACATGAAACTAAATGTTGTACCTGCTCGAAATGGAGTCATTTGGGTTAGGTTGGGTATTAGAACGTTTTGGAAACAGCCTGTTGCATTAAGCGGTCTTTTCTTTATGTTTATGGCTCTGCTATCTGTTTTCTCTTTCATTCCTTTTGTGGGGAGTTTTATTGCGCTGGTACTTTTGCCTGTATCAACGCTTGGATTAATGGCAGCTGCTAGGGAGGCGAATTTAGATAAATTTCCAATGCCCTCCATTTTGATAGTTGGACTCACCAGCGACTCTGAGCGCAGGAAGTCCATGCTCTTACTTGGACTCATTTATGCCCTCGCTTTCTTTGGTATTTTGGGGGTTTCAGCGATATACGACGGGGGCATATTTGCGGGTCTTTATTTGAATGGTGGAACTTTTACTGAAGATACGCTTAACTCCAACAATTTTCAAAATGCCATGTGGGTCGCCACAGCTTTATACCTTCCGCTGACGGCTCTTTTTTGGCACTCACCCGCTTTGATTCACTGGCACAAAGAGCCGGTACTTAAAAGTCTTTTCTTTAGCTTTATCGGATGCATCTCCAATTGGAGAGCTTTCGCCGTGTTTGCCCTAACTTGGTCTGCAATATTTATCATTTTTGCAGCTGGGCTGGCTTTGTTAACGGTGATTTTTGATGACAGCGAATGGATTGCATTCGTCTTACTACCTGCTATGCTTTTGTTGGCAGCGATGTTTTTTACATCAAGCTATTTCACTTTCGTAGATTGTTTTATCAAAGATCCTGTGCTAGCTTGAAGATAAGACTCTAACAAATTGGTCTCAATTTAAGAGCTCAGGTCGTTGAGACCTTGGGTGGGAATGCCCAAAACCAACCGCATCGCTGGTGTCTGACAATATACGGTTGGTTTGATGATCATCTGCATTCACCGATATAAGCGTAAAAGTCTGGCCTAGCCCTTTACTGATTGTCACTACAGCGCGATTATTCTCTTCAAAGTAGCACTTTAAAACCGCTTTAGATAGGAACTGATAATGCTCTCTTTCCTCTTTATCCAGTTTTTTGAGGGCTTCTATGGTTTCTTGAATGAATTTGTCGGAGTTCAGATCCAACTCAGTATTTGAATTTTTATTGCTCACAAAACCTCCAAGAAATATCAAAAAATGATGCTTACACCACATGAAGCATGTTCAACACTTAAATATCCTCAAATGCCCGAAAAATCATAGAAAGGAACTCTTTGCATGCCCAACTAAACCTAAGTTTAGACCTTTCAGACCTCTATTTTCTCTAGTATGGCCCGTTACTTAGCGTTTTTTTATGAAGTGAGTTGTGATATTTGAGGTATATTTTTCAAAGAGGTATAAACCAATACAAAATGATTAACTATCGTCTTGTCTAGTTTGCTTTATGACTCCCTTTTTTTACCAAAAACGACACACCAAAAAATAACCCTTCTTCTTTAAATCCTATAGTTTTAGACGGATATTGAAAAACAGATATCAATTAAATAAATACTTTATAGCTAACAAATTTAAAAAGAATTTCCCATCTCATTATTGAAATTCATTAATCCCTAATAAATTAATATATTAGTACTAAATATAAATTAAAAAAATGTATAAATACTTAAATTGAACTAAAATTGATTACACCAGCATCTAGCTTTATCTTTTTGAGTTTGAAATGCGTTATTTACAAAATATAGAGCTAGCAATTTTTAAAAGTTTGAAAATTCAATTCAACAAATTTTTTTAAATAAAACAATCTTTCAGGAAATATATGCCGAATCAAAAAGATGATCTCAAAGAACGTGTGGACCAAAGGACTAAGGAGGCCGAGGATATTAAAAAAGTGCACGAAGAACTCCAAGCATTGAGAGCGTTGCATAAAAAGGAAAATGCCAAGTTTGCTGAGGAGCGATCACACTTGGCGGGGAAAGATAAACCCCCAAGATCCCCGTGAAACTGCTGATCCTGATGCCACCTCAAAAATATAATGAAGCGTTTTTTCAGCTTGAAATTCAACAGTTTTTTGCTTAACTAGGTAAAAATACCTCCAACCAGCTCTTTTAATAATCAGCATAAAGATTTATAATCACACACCGACTGAATTTCTAGTTTAAGACGGTTTCGGGCTGTATTTTTGCCAAAGCCCAAGCATACCAACCTCCGATTGTTTTAAATAATTGCTGAATATGACTAAATCTAGAGACTCCACTACTGCAATTAAAGAAGATGGACTTCGCTACAAGTCTAAAGTAGCGGGTTCACCTTTTAGTGGACGTACTTTTGCAATGGGTACGATGAGCTGCTTTAAATGTGGTGTTCATAAGCCTAGAGCCACTGGATCATTCAAAAAGCTCTTGGGTCAACCTATGTTCGTTTGCGGTGATTGCAAACCCGTAAAAGAAGCTCAACAAACCCCCAATTAAGCGTTCGCCATTTGCCGAATTTGCCTGTTTACTTTAGGACAGGTTGCTTTAGGTTTTGAATCAAAACTAATTGGACATAGGTAATGGTACTGCCCTTTGTCTGAATTCAACTAAAGAATTCGCACAAACACCCATTGCGTTTTGCTCTTTAATTCATTATTCTGAAACACTGGATTTAAGGATTTGGGTTTTAATCTTACACATATCGGTGGAGCTTCTATGATTAGAAACATGGGTGAAAGTGATCAAGTCATTCGTCTGGTCTTGGGCACCATCTTACTCACATTTGCGGCAACTGAACAAATAGATAGCTGGGGTTGGATTGCTGGATTTTTAAGTTTAGCCTCCGGGAGCATCGGCTTTTGCGGTCTCTATGGTTTACTTGGCCTAAATACAAACAAAAGTAACGATAATCAGCAGGTGAATTAGTTCACAGTTTTTGAACTATTCACGTAACTGTTTTTAAACTGACGTATCAGCAGCGTACTTTTGAACGTACATGAATTAGTCATCAAGAGTTGATGAACACCCAAAAATGCAAAAATTTCAAAAAAAATTCCGCCTCAGATTAAACATTTTTTTTGGCTTGTACATGTTGGGTCTGTGCGACTTTTCATTTGCACAGGCCTCTGTTTCTAATTGGCCAGCACATCCGATTAATTTAGTTGTTCCCTTTACTGCTGGCAGCGCAACGGATGTTTTAGCCAGAGTTTTCGCTGAGAAATTAGGTGCTAGATTAGGTCAACCCATCATTATTGATAACAGGGTTGGGGCGGGGGGCACGATAGGGACCAGTATCGTTGCGAAATCTGCGCCCGATGGATACACTCTTTTGGTGGTCTCAGCCGGTCACGTTGTGAATCCAGTTTTATACTCAAAACTGAACTACCAACTCAAGGATTTGGTTGCCATTAGTCCGCTTGGCACTCAACCCAACGTACTTGTTGTATCCCCTAAAAGTGGTATCAAATCTGTCAAAGAGCTCGTAGAGCGCGCCAACTCCTCCCCCAATGGACTAACCTTTGGAAGTGCAGGCGTAGGAAGCGCTACGCACACCAATGCTGAAAAATTCGTGCACGGTCTAAAACTCAAAGCAACCCACATACCCTATAAAGGGACTCCACAAATGCTAATGGACGTTACGGGCTCAAATGTTGATTTTGCTTTTGGTCCAGTTGTGTCTGCGCTCAGTTTGATCAAGGACGGGAAAATCACTGCCATCGCGGTAAGCTCTGAAAAACGCATCTCGGCTCTACCTAACGTACCCACTGCCGCTGAAGCAGGTTACCCCCAAGGGCAATTTAATTTTTGGATTGGAATGCTGGCCCCTGCGCAAACCCCAAAGCCTATTATTGATCGATTAAATAAAGAAATACAGTCCATTATGGATCTTCCGGATGTAATGGAGAGATTTGATAATTTGGGCGCACTTGCCTTTAAATTAACCGCCCCCGAGTTTGATCACTTTATTGCGGAAGAATCGAAAACACTAGGCGAGGTGATGAAGAAAGCGGGTGTCACGCTGGACTAAATTTTGTGATGATGGCCTTCGAGAATCTTATAAGCCCGAGCCATTGCTGGCTCAAAAATCCATCACCATAGTCAACATCATTTTCAACCTGATCGCGGATACCTGTTGGATCATACCGATTTTCAAATAATGAGGTCCTAAATAAAAGGTCCCATATCGGCAACAAAATTGCAAAATTATGCCCTCCCAGTACACCCTGGCGAAACTCATGACCAACACCCACCGAGTGGTGAATACGGTGAAATCTTGGGCTTACCCATAAGCGTTCGCCCAACCGACCGAATGAAAGTTTTATGTTGGCATGCTGGAAACTCTCAGCCAACTGGGTTAAGCAAACAATCCCAACGTATTGAGAGGGCTCAATACCAATAAATAATGCAATCAATGAAAAAAGAATTGCATGTATGACATCATCCAACAAATGATTTCTACTATCGCTCCAAATCGTCATTTGTCTTTGAGAGTGATGAACTGAGTGAAGCGTCCACCACCAACCCCATTGGTGCTGAGCGCGG
>DAIUEA010000002.1:5245-30740 GCA_036845365.1 Limnohabitans sp.
CCCAAGAAATCAAAAACTACCAAATAAAGAATAAAACTAACCCAACCAATATCCGTCACTCCAGGTACTAAATCCTCAAGTTGAACGGGGCTAAAACCTTTCGTATGAAGCCAACCAAAGGCGTTATCCAAAAATGGCGCGACTGAGAAAAAGAAAAAAAGTCTAAAAAACCCTAATCGGTGAATAACTGTGTAAATCATATCCGTATACACAGCTCGACTGTAAATTACTTTCTCAACTGGGCGCAAACGCTCTAGTGGAGCAAATAGCAATGCAATCACAATAATTTGAAACATACCAATCACCAACCAACCACTGACCTCATATCCGTCTTCCATCAACCCACCCAGTCCCAAATCAAAAGCCAAAGGCTGAACCAACCATTCATAAACGGTCGACTGTGAGAAGACGTAGATATCAGAGGCAGTATTGGCGATTAGGTCAAACATATACGGATGGGAATTCGAATTTGTTTATTTTAAACGTTGCCATTAAATAATGACTATCTTTTTGAATTGCCCTATTCTTTTAAGTTTATACAATGGACACACAACTTAAATACCTTGACGAACAGCCCTTTTAGCTACTATTATTTACTTAGGCAGAGGTAGTAGATCGTTGAAATACACATGAAAAAAATTAATAAGTCTTTTCTTTTTTGTTTACTTTGCCTCACAGGGTTTCAGGTGAGTGGCGCATCTTTATTTTTTCCAGACATGCACCCGGCCATACATAGAACAGACCCACCCGATTGGCTAAAAGCTGGTAAGGAGGGAGACGGATATTTATCCGTCAACTCAGAGGTCATTGCTGAGAACGCTTGCTCAAGCCTGTCAGAAAGCGGATTTTGGGGCAGTGAAAAAACCCAGTTGGTCATCTCCGTCACCAGCAACGGCTTTAGAACAAAGTTAAATAAAACAGAAATACCCATTGCGACCTTTGACGGACGAGAAAACGACTCCGAATGCGCCTCTCTAAGCTCAAGTACAGTGCAGATTATCCCTTTGGTTTTACTTGGTTCTGGTCAAGCCTTGAATTCTGGTAATTTGAATTTAGTCCTAAATGTCAAAAGTTCTAATGATTCGAAAAGAGACTTTGTCGGCTCTGCAAAGCTAATGCTGGGTGCTGCTGCAATGGTGGTGAGTGGGGGCACGGCCACAGCGATAGGAGGAATTACAAGCACTGTGGGCAGCTCGGTTATGTCGGAGACCCAAACTCGGGCAAACAAACTACTGAACGCGATGGTAGATGCAAAAGTGCCCGTGCCCCTTAACTGGTCACAGTTAAGAGAGGGGATAAGCACTGTTGAGGTGGGAGTTTATAGGTCTAACAAAAACTTGGGGGATTTGACTGATAAAAAAATTCAGCAATTGCAAAACGACCCTAAAGCTGAGAAAACAAAGCTCTTTACGGTCAAGTTTTCATTTAACTTTACGAGAAGTTTATTCAATCCCAGTATCAACTCTACTGAGCAACTTAAATTAAGTGAGGACCTATCCCCTGTTAGGGTTTTAAATTTTAAAATGCAAGGCGTAAGCGAAAACTTTCTTCAGATTCTCAATAATACTTCCCCCAGTTTGCTTATCTCTTTAGCTCGCTCATCAGATAAAGAATTTACAACGGCCTGTGCACTTGGGTTTGAAAAACTGAGCAAAATAGATATCAGTAGTTTAGATACAGCAATTATCATGAAAAGCTTTATCGATGAGGCTAGAGGTGATAGCTCTTGGTACAACAACCCTTCCAACGTACGCAGTTGTTTTGAACAAAATCCGGTTGTTCAAGGCTTTTTGGAAAAAGTCTACGGAGTACCTGAACCACAATTCATTTTTGGCGATGTTCAAAACGGCGTAGGTAAATCTTATGTGAAATGGCGTAACTCGGTCGGTCCATTGCTATCAGACTTTCGCAAAGCTTTAATTGCCAAAGAAAATCGAAAGTCCGTTTTAATTCAATACAACAATAACAAAGATATTGATGTATCAATCTCACCAGAGATAATGCCTTGGACTTTTATCGCAAAAATTCCGACTACGAAAATTGTGGATACAGTAAAGCCTGAAACTCAGAGCCTTGATAGTCAAAGTACTGATAGTCAAAGTACTGATAGTCAAAGCACTGATAGTCAAAGCGCTGATAGTCAAAGCGCTGAGAAGCGGCGCCTTGAAATACACGGCTTATCTTCAACTGAGAATGTACTTGAGTCTGAATCTGAGTCTGAGTCTGAGTCTGAGACTACCAATAATTCGTTTCCCGGAATAACTCGACTAATTGAAAATAAAATCAACAACATCGGATGTTTTATTTTTAAAGACGCAAGCAATTTAGAACCACTGCATTACGGAGCCTACTTTGTTTTGAGGACCCTAGACAACAAGTCTTATCTGGCCTTTGCTAGGCTCTCGGATGAGAGCTCAATAAAAATTAAAAGTCTGAATATATCTGAGCTCACAACGGATTGGATAAAGCACTTTAAATCCTATTCATATCCAGGAGGAGAGTGTCTGTCACTTTTGAATTAGTCAAAGCGGAAAAGATTTTAAAATTAATTCGATTTAAAGTCGAATAAATTTGGCTTACTCTTTTTCTGCCTCTGAGCTTACCTTTGATGGGGTAGACGGAAAATGACTCATCAAAACCCATTAGATTAATCATTCCTGGGGCACCGGGGGGGGCTACAGATCAAATTGGACGCATCCTTGGGCAAGCGCTTTCAAAATCGATGAATACACCTCTAAAAGTCGAGGAAAGATTGAATAAAAAATTCAACATCATTCTCTTAAAGCCAGAGACTAAATCGAGATTCCAAGAAATGGGTTCAGCAATATTAGGCGGATCTTTTGATGAATTTATAACATTTACAAAATCAGAGCACATCAGACACTACGAAAAAATAGCCTGTAAGCCAGCAGCTGCATCAGCGAAAAAAAATTAGCCACTTTTAGAGCGCAATTGTTAAAACTTTTCGAAATTGAATTTTAAGCACATATTTCACAATATTGTCATCAATTCTGCATAAAGTAGTCAAAGTTTTAAACGTTCAATCAGGTGCAAAAATTTTCAAACATATTCTTTCTCAGGCTGCCAAGCATTTAAGTGTTATTGTCTTTTATATACTTCTACCCATTCAGCCTATTCTCCTTACTGTGGTTTTTTTCAAGCCAAAGTTTGTCCTAAACTATTGGATCACAATCTCAAAACTGCTGATCTACATTGATGCCTTAAAAGAGGGTCCCCTGGACCACTATTTCACCGACGTAGTCGGCTTGGAAAACGAGGTCCCCCCCCATATTGAAGGCTCATGTATCAAGTGCGGAAACTGCTGCCTCAACAAAAGATGCGTTTTTTTGGAGCAAACCAGTGAAACTGAATTTGAGTGCGGGATTTACACCTCTGCCTTTAGAAAGTTTTCTAATTGCAATTCATTCCCCCTAAACGCTCAAGATATTGCAAGATACGATTGCCCCAGTTACTTTATCACCAATGCGACTCCTGCAAATAAGGGGACGAGTGATTCAGGCTACGGGGTGCACTGGATTCAACCTAGCGGATACGCACCCAAAGTAAACATCAACAAAAACGCAATCGTCTCTGACTCTTAATGCTTTTTTAAGGGGGTTATGCTTAAGCAACTACCACTGCATAGCCTTTCCTTGATAACTTAGAAAGCTTCCTGAATCCTTAATCGATAAACCTTTTATCACCTCAAGCATACCAGAGACACTTTGATTAACCGAGATAGTGGCATTGCTCCCACCCATATCGGTTCTAACCCATCCAGGGTTTAAGAGCGTGAAAATGACATCTGGATAATCAAAGCTAGCTGCCTTGACACACATATTTAAAGCAGCTTTAGAGCACCGATAAACCAAGCCAAAACTACTTTGTGTAGCAGACACACTACCCATTAAACTGCTAATAAAAATGAACTTGCCTTTGCTGAGGCTAAGGTTAGGGGCAAACAACTGTACTGAATGCATAGCACCCAAGACGTTGGTGTGCATGACTAGGTCAAATTCTGCGGCTCCAGGGGCCTGCATTGCGCCTTGTTCGGGTCCATAAATACCAGCCACATATAGGACTAGGTCAAGACTCACTTGCTTTAAATGCAGCCCAACAGAGGCTAAAGATTCTGGATCTGTAACGTCTAAAACAATGCCCTTGGCTCCATTTGAGCCCAGTTGCTCACTCTCTTTAACGGACCTTGCGCTGGCATAGACGTTCCAGTTGCCTTGGACAAGTAGGTTGACAAATTCTTTTCCAATACCGCGAGAAGCACCGATGACTAAAGCTGTTGGCATGGAGACGTCCTTTAAAGCGTTACGTACCTACCAATACTAGCTTAATTTTTAGCCTCGTTCAACACGAGATTCAATCGTTCGCCAAAGAATGTTGTGTTAATTCCTCGTCCCCAGTAAATGAGCTAGATTTGGGGGCCTTGCTCAGCTGACTGTTGACGTCAGTTATAACTTTATTAACTGTCCCGTCAGCGAATTTATAAATAGTAATTTTTTTGCTTTTATCACTACTCCAAGTCTCCTCCTTGTCTATCGCTTTATAGGTAAGAGTGATGGTTTTACCGTCCGGAGCGGGTTTCGTAATAATTTCTAGACCTTGCAAATAAACCGGTTGATTTGCAGAGTTGGAAGGAATCCTGTGATCATTGAGCTTCTCTTCATCGCTACTTTTGTCTAAAAATTTATTCAGTATATTTTTAAAAGTAAATTCCTCAGACTTCCTAACTGGAGGCTCTGCACTCACAACGGGCTTTATTGGCTTTGTACGGCTATTTTCCTTGGCATTCATATCTTCTGGTATGACGTCAACTTTTACGACATTTAGCACCAATTTTTGGTCTTTAGCCTCTTGAAGCTTATCCTTTTGCTCGGTCTCGAGTTGAGGGGTAACATTCTTTTTCTCGACTACTTTTTGTGGCTCACTATACTCCTCACTGCTCACACTTCCATCAGCGAATTTATAGCTAACCGTCTTGAGTAGGCGATTTTCAGACCAACTCGTATCTTCAGAAATTGCTTTATTAACTACTGATTTAGAGGTTCCGTCTCCAAATTTATAGTTAATGACCTGTAAATTTTTCTTATAAATTGGCTTTGATATTTCTGGTTTAACCTCGGACACCACTTTATTGACAGATCCATCCGCAAATTGATATTCAAGAGTTTTTATCAAATGATCCTCAGACCAGAGGAGCTTTTCAGATACAGCTTTTTTAGTTATCGCTGTCTTTGTCCCGTCTGGATACAAATACGTCAATACTTGTAAATTACCTTTGTATGACTTAGCCACTTCCTCTTTTGAGTTAGTGGTTACGACTTCGTTGGTGGTGCCATCTTTAAAAATATATGTGGTTGTTTTGGTTTGGTGATCACCCGCAAAGCTTACCTTTGCATCTACTGCAGACTCAATAATATCCTGTGTAAATCCGTCTCCGTAAGTTACTTTTGTAATCTCTTGATCCTCTTTGTAAACAGGAGTGCTCAACACTCTTGGAACTTCGACACTTTCCTCAAAGCTTTTTCCGTCTTCAAAGTAATAGACTATGGTTTGAACCAGGTGATCTTTTGACCAAAAGGTTTTACGATCAATAGCCTCATTTTCTTCAACTCTTTGCGTACCGTCCCCAAAAGTTATCGTGATTTTTTCAATACCATTCTTAAATTCAGGTTGGCTATATTTTTTTGGGATATTCTTAATTTCAATATTAGACGTTCCGTCGCTAAATTTATAAATTGAAGTTTTAGTTGAATGGTCCCTGCCCCATTGTTGATCGACACTTTTGGCTTTTCTAGTCACAATGGATTGTGTACCATCAGCGTAGCTCATAGGTATCGTTTGAATATCTGCTTTATAGGTTGGTTGTCCAGGGGTTGGCTCGATCACGTCCACTCTCCAGTCAAGGGTACCGTCGTCGTATTTTAGGGTCGTCGTTTTCGTCTTGTGATCTTGAGCCCAAGACTCATCCTGGCTCAAAAGCTTTCTTTCACGGGGCTTTAGGAGCTCTATTTTCTTTTCTTCGGTTTGTGATTTTTCAATGGTTTCTAGTTTTAAATCTTTTTGAGTTGTAGGGTCGCTCTTTTCTTCAAACTTTTTACGTTCATCAGCAACCACGCCCTTCTTCTCTAGTTCCATTTCCTTAAAAGCTTGGACTTGCTCCGTAAGCTTTACAGCCGCCCTAGGCGGATACTGTATCCATGATTCTCTAGGATCCGCAGCATGAGCACCCGAGTACACCGCCCATAAAATCACAAGCAAAGCGAACCCAACAACTCGAGTGCAGGCCAATAGAGATGTTTTTGAAACTTCTAGGATACTTAAATTGTCATTAAATTCTGTGGACATGATTTACTTAGGTGTGCGAATATCTAATCCTGGTGCATATAAATCGGTCTCAAAAGTTATTACTTTAAGCCCTCCCTAATCGCGCCTCACTGCACCATCCACTTACTTGGGGATTTTCGAGAATCAACATTAGATTCCATTTTAGTAATTCTCTAAACTATCCATATAAAATAATATTATATTATTAAATTATTTTATATAAGTAATTAATTAGGTTTAAATATTAATTCAGATCAGTTCATCTAAAATTGCATATACAAATGAGAAGCATTTTGTGGGTTTTAAAAAAACATGAGTTCTGAGATTTCTTTGAATATCAAGAAAATAGATATACCCCTTCGCCTACCCATATTTTGCTGTGATCTGAGTTCACACGTAAATGAGCTCTCAATGGCAAGGGAGGCTGTGAATGAGTTACGAATCTCGCACCCAGACCCAATGTCCTCAAACGTCAAAGCTACCTACTCAAGTCCGTACAAAAGCCATCTTTTAAATTCCAAGCTAACCCCTCTGACTCAGTTACTTGAAAAAATAGCTCACCAAGTTTCTAGGGAGCATTTGACCTGCGATCTTGAAAAAATCAATGTAGGTCTTTTTACGGCAGATTGTTGGTGCTCAGTCTACGAGAGATCGGACCAAACTATACCTCACAACCATTTCCCAGCAGATTTTTCAGCGGTCGTTTACTTGGAAGCCGAGCCCACTTGTGCGCCCATTATTTTTGCGAATTCAATCATGGTACAGCCTGTCAACAATTCGCTTGTTTTATTCCCCGGAATCCTAGACCACCACGTACCGCCGACCAACGGTCGGCGTGTAATAGTGGCAACAAATATATTTAAATATCCGATGATCGCCGCAAAAGCTTAGGACGGCTTAAGGAGTGGACGCGTAGTTAATTGGAATCCAAGTAAATCCAACACCCTTTTGCCTTAAGTGACCCACTCCAGGAAAAGCGATATGCGCGGCAGCAATCATGTATCCTGTTTTAGCTGCGCTTTGAAATTCATTCATTCGCGCCTTTTGAGCATTTTTGGTGTCAATATCAAAATGAACGGTCACACTCGGGTTTGCAAATTGAATGGAGCCCACGTGAATTAAATCACCAACCACATCAAGTCGTTCACCTTTGCTTTGAATTGAGTAAACCGTATGACCAGGAGTATGTCCAGCGGAGGGCAAAGCTTTAACCGCCTCTGACAATTTGGTTTCACCGTCAAAAGTTTTGTAATGTCCTATTTTGATGTACGGGATTACGGCTGCTAAAGCATTTTTAAAGAAGTCTTTGTTGCTTTCGCTAGCCTTTTCCATATTTGATTGAGTCAACCAAAAATCGGCCTCTTTTTGATCAACACGAAGTAATGCGTTTGGAAATACAACTTTCTCGCCGTCAACCAATCCACCAACATGGTCTGCATGCATGTGCGTGATGTAGATTTCATCGACTTGCTCAGGTTGATACCCCGAGGCCTTTAAGTTAGAGACTAGCTTGCCAACTGTGGGGCCAAAAAATGCTCCAGCTCCCGTATCAATCAAAATTAGCTTTTCTCCTGTATTTAAAAGATATCCATTAACTGAAGTCTCCAGCGGCGACTTCAAATAGGACATCTCTAAATCATGACTGATTTGTGGTTTTGGATAATCTAGTAATTGATCCACTGGTAGGGCAACAGTCCCATCAGACAGGACCGTAACTTCAATGGCCCCTAATTTAAAACGGTAAAAACCTGGTGCCTGCACCTTGGCAAATGCCGCCTCTGCAAAACTAGAGCTAAAGGGGATAGTCAATCCACCTAAAAGTATTAAAAACCAAAACCTTATCGAACAAATGAATTTACTTTGAAACATAAAAAACTCCTAAATTAAAAAAACGCTTTAAACCGTTTGCACCCTCACCTTAGAGTCCCCTTAAAACAAAACGAAACATGATACCGTTTTCAACGACTTTTCTAGGCATCAACCCTTGTGAGTTTAGCCACCGATAAGGCGAGCCATTTTGTGCCGTGCCTTGAAAAATTGACTTGTGCCCTAGCGTTCTCTCCGCTACCCTCCACGGAGAGCACCTTCCCCTCGCCAAACTTCGTGTGGAAGACATTCACATTGACTTGGATCCACTCGTTGGGGCCCTCTTTGGGACGCTGAACTACGGGTCCGGGAGGTGCACTTGCGTTTGCTCTCTTATATGGAGACATGCTGGACGAGTAGTTCGAGTTCTTAGCGCCTGCAGCGTCCCACGCTCCCCAAGTCGGTAAAGGCACCGCACTCTTTGGCGGAGTTAGCGCTTTAATGGCATGAGAGGGAAATTCATCTATAAATCTAGATCTGATGTTGTATCTTGTTTGACCATGCAACATCCGCGTTTGCGAGTGGCTTATATACAAGCGTTTTCTGGCACGAGTAATGGCCACATACATCAACCGTCTCTCCTCCTCTAGTCCGTTGTTATCATTCATTGAGTTTTCGTGGGGAAACAGTCCCTCCTCTAATCCGGTAATGAAAACGCAATCAAATTCGAGTCCTTTGGCAGCGTGAACAGTCATGAGTTGGACGGCCTCTTGGCCAGCTTGCGCCTGGTTGTCCCCCGCCTCCAAAGCTGCGTGCGTTAAAAAGGCAATTAACGGAGACTGGGTTTCTCCCGTATCCTCGTTGGTAAAGAAAATAGTTTCGTCAAGCTTTTCATCACCCTGAGAATCTGGGGGGGGCTTCTTCTGCAGCACAGCAACCGCGTCCTTACCAAACCCCTCAATAGAGACAAAGCTTTGCGCTGCATTGACCAACTCTAACAAATTCTCCACTCTGTCAGCACCTTCTTTTTCGTTTTGATAATGCTCAACAAGTTTTGCCTGATCAAGCACCAATTCAACTATATCTTTGAGCGTGCAATTGATAGATTGATCTCTCAAATTTTGGATCAAACTGTTGAATACCAACAAATTGGTGCCAGCCTTACCAGTCATCAAAGGCACCGCCTCATACAGGGACAATCCTTTCTCTCTTGCTAAATCAGTTAAGTGCTCAAGGGTTCTCGCGCCAATACCTCTTGCAGGAAAATTTACAACTCTTATAAAGCTAGTGTCATCACTTGGATTTTCAAGCAATCTTAAATAAGCCAACGCATTCTTAATTTCAGCTCGCTCAAAAAATCGAAGACCTCCGTACACGCGGTATGGGACGGAATTATTAAAAAGCGTTGTCTCAATAATTCGACTTTGAGCGTTGCTGCGGTACAAAATCGCTATTTCGCTTTTATTTTGCACTCCGGAGTTTGAGTCTCCGTTTTCAGCGTCCCTTAGCACCTGCTTGAGCTCCTCAACAAGCCACTGAGCTTCCATGAGATCTGTTGGGGTCTCAATGAGTCTGACTGGCTCACCAGCACCTTGGTCTGTTCTCAAGTTCTTACCTAAGCGCGTTTTATTGTGACTAATCAGATGATTTGCAGTGTCTAAAATGTTGCTGTGTGAGCGGTAATTTTGCTCAAGCTTGATGTGATGCTTCACTTTAAACTGATCTACAAAATCAGCCATATTCCCAACTCGAGCGCCCCTAAACGCGTAGATACTTTGATCATCATCCCCAACCGCAAAAACGCTTGAGGTGGGACCACATAACATTTTTAACCAGGCATATTGCAATTTGTTGGTATCTTGAAATTCATCAACTAATAAATGCCTAAAACGAGTTTGGTAGTGAACCCTCAGCGCTTCATTGTCTCTTAACAGCTCATAAGAGCGAAGCATTAATTCTGCAAAGTCTACGACTCCTTCTTTTTGGCACTGCGCCTCGTAAAGCTGGTACAACTCCACAAGTTTTCGTGTGTCCGAGTCTTTAACGATGACTTGCTCTGGCCTTAGCCCCTCCTCTTTGGAACCCGCAATGAACCACATGGTTTGCTTTGCTGGGTAACGCTCCTCATCTACCTTGAATTCTTTGTAAAGCCGTTTTATACAAGACAACTGGTCTTGCGTATCTAAGATTTGAAACGCTTGGGGTAAATTAGCTAATTTCCAGTGAGCACGCAAAAAACGGTTACAAAGTCCGTGAAAGGTTCCTATCCACATACCCTTTGCATGGATGGGTAGCATAGAGGACAGGCGGGTCAGCATTTCTTTAGCTGCTTTATTCGTAAAAGTCACTCCTAAAATGCCCCCAGGAGAGACTTGACCGGTTTGCAGTAACCAAGCTATTCGGGTGGTCAAGACGCGCGTTTTACCTGAACCCGCGCCAGCCAAAATCAAAGCATGTTCGTCAGGCAATTCCACTGCAAGGCGTTGTTCTTCATTTAGTCCCTTCGTGAGCGAGGATTCAAAGGTCTGTCCTGGAAATGGAGTCAACGTATCTTGTAAGCTTTGAACCAGCTGTTGTGGAACATTTACAGTTTGTTTTGAAGAATCATGCATCCTTCAATTGTATGTATAAGTGCTCCCCATATCTTTACTAATTGATCATGTCTGGGGTCCATTTTGCAAATAGCCGGTAGAATCAAACACCGGGTCCAAGATATTGCGTCCGGTTCTCTAAAATCCGACCATCCAAGCGCCCATTTGTTTAATCCTTAGTTCTGGAGCTTGGCTTATGGAAATATTTGACTACGAAAACATTCTTCTCTTGCCCCGTAAATGCAGAGTTGAGAGTCGCTCACAGTGCGATGCCTCGGTAAGCCTGGGCGGCCGCACATTTAAATTGCCTGTTGTTCCTGCCAACATGAAAACAGTGGTCAACGAGTCAATCTGCCAGTGGTTAGCAAGTAATAACTACTTCTACATCATGCACCGTTTTGATTTGGACAATATTCAGTTTGTAAAGTCCATGAAAGACAAAGGACTTTTTGCCTCCATCTCCCTAGGTGTCAAAGAAGCAGACTACAAAACAGTAGATCAATTAAAGAGTCTGGGTCTCGACCCTGAGTACATCACCATTGACATTGCGCATGGTCATGCGGATACGGTTCAAAAAATGATAGGCTACTTAAAAACAAAACTTCCACATTCCTTTGTGATTGCTGGAAACGTGGGTACGCCTGAGGCTGTCATTGATTTAGAGAACTGGGGGGCAGATGCAACCAAAGTGGGTATTGGGCCTGGTAAGGTTTGCATTACGAAAATCAAAACTGGCTTTGGAACAGGCGGGTGGCAGCTATCGGCGGTGAAGTGGTGTGCGCGTGTCGCAACCAAGCCCATCATTGCTGATGGCGGTATTCGGGAACACGGCGATATCGCAAAGAGTATTCGCTTTGGAGCTAGCATGGTCATGATTGGATCCATGTTAGCTGGGCACGAGGAGAGCCCGGGCACAACTGTAATCGTGGATGACAAGCGCTTTAAAGAGTACTACGGCAGCGCAAGCGACTTTAACAAAGGCGAGTACAAGCACGTTGAGGGGAAAAGAATCCTAGAGCCCATTAAAGGCAAGTTAGAGGATACGCTAAGAGAAATGCAAGAGGATATTCAAAGCTCTATCTCTTACGCAGGGGGCACTAAATTGATGGATATTAGACGAGTGAACTACGTGACGCTGGGAGGCGATAACGCGGGTGAGCATCTGCTGATGTAACCCAAAAAATTAACTTGCAATAGGAAAGGGCCTCAAAGTTAATACTAAGAGGCCCTTTTTTTAATTGAAGCTGCTGCTGCGAAATAAAAGCGTGAAATCAAGACTCCACGTGATCAGCAACCTCCTTGTAGTCCTGCATTTGGTCAAAATTCATGTATTTATAAATTGAATCTCCATTGGCGCTTAGTACGCCCATATCGGCTAGATATTCAGCCTTCGTCGGTATCCTTCCAAGTTTGGAGGCAACGGCTGATAATTCTGCGGAGCCGAGGTACACGTTTGTGTTTTTACCCAACCGATTAGGGAAATTTCGAGTGCTTGTAGACATCACCGTTGCACCTTCCTTGACCTGCGCTTGGTTACCCATGCAAAGAGAGCAACCTGGCATCTCCATGCGCGCACCTGCCGCGCCAAAGACGCCGTAGTGTCCTTCCAGGGTCAATTGCTGTGCATCCATTTTGGTGGGTGGAGCCATCCACAGCTTGACCGGAATATCCCGCTTGCCCTCTAAGAGCTTGGAGGCTGCGCGGAAATGACCGATGTTGGTCATGCAAGAACCAATGAAGACTTCATCAATTTTTGCACCCGCCACATCAGATAAGCTTTTGGCATCGTCAGGATCGTTAGGGCAACAAACGATGGGCTCTGTGATTTCGGCCAAATCGATTTCAATCACTGCCTCGTACTGGGCGTCTTTATCGGCTTGTAAAAGCTCAGGTTTCTTAAGCCACGCCTCCATCGCATGTATGCGACGGGTGATAGTTCTTACATCACTGTAACCCTGTGAGATCATATTTTTCAACAAAACCACATTGCTTTGGATGTACTCAATGATGGGCTCTTTGTTTAAGTGAACCGTGCACCCCGCAGCAGAGCGCTCGGCAGATGCGTCCGACAATTCAAACGCCTGCTCTACCTTCAAATCAGAGAGTCCTTCAATCTCAAGTATGCGTCCAGAAAAAATATTTTTCTTCCCTTTTTTCTCAACCGTTAGTAAACCTTGTTTGATTGCATAAAGTGGGATCGCATGCACCAAGTCCCTTAAGGTCACGCCGGGTTGCATCTTTCCCTTAAATCTCACCAACACCGATTCAGGCATATCAAGGGGCATCACACCGGTAGCTGCCGCAAAGGCAACCAACCCAGAGCCAGCTGGGAAACTAATGCCAATTGGGAACCGAGTATGACTGTCCCCGCCTGTGCCAACAGTATCCGGTAACAACATCCTATTCAGCCATGAGTGAATAATTCCGTCGCCCGGTTTAAGAGAGATTCCCCCCCTGGTGCTGATGAAATCAGGCAGTTCATGGTGCATCTTTACATCAACAGGTTTGGGGTAAGCTGCGGTATGGCAAAACGACTGCATCACCAAGTCTGAAGAAAATCCAAGGCAAGCTAAGTCCTTGAGTTCGTCCCTTGTCATCGGGCCCGTTGTATCTTGGGAGCCGACAGATGTCATCTTCGGCTCGCAGTAAGTGCCAGGTAAAACCCCTTGCCCCTCAGGCAATCCACATGCCCTGGCAACCATCTTTTGAGCCAGGGTAAAGCCATGATTTGTTTTTGCAGGCACCTTTGGCAGTCTAAATAGCGTGGAGACGGGCAAACCCAACGCCTCGCGTGCCTTCGCGGTCAAGCCCCGTCCAATAATAAGGGGGATACGACCACCAGCGCGGACCTCGTCAAACAAAACATCACTTTTGACATGAAACTCAGCTATCACTTTACCGCCCTTTAGGGCCTTCCCCTCATAAGGTCTCAACTCTATTTCGTCCCCCATATTCATCTGGCTGACATCCAACTCAATGGGCAACGCGCCAGCATCTTCCATGGTGTTGTAAAAAATAGGAGCTATCTTGTTGCCCAAGCAAACACCCCCAAAACGTTTATTGGGAACGTAGGGTATGTCCTCTCCGGTAAACCATAAAACACTATTGGTAGCTGATTTACGGGAGGATCCTGTACCCACTACGTCTCCAACATACGCAACCAGGTTGCCTTTGGCTCGCAAATCTTCTATAAATTTAATCGGTCCTCGTTTACCGTCCTCCTCAGGGGTAATGCCGTCGCGCTTATTTTTGAGCATAGCCAATGCATGCAAAGGGATGTCCGGTCTGCTCCACGCATCTGGGGCGGGAGAGAGGTCGTCTGTGTTGGTCTCACCCGTAACTTTAAATACCGTTAATTTAATACTCTTCGCTAACTCAGGTCTAGACGTAAACCACTCCGCCTCAGCCCAACTTTTTAAAACACCCTGAGCATGTAGATTGCCCTTATCTGCCTTTTCCTTGACATCGTGAAATTGGTCAAACATCAGCAACGTTTTCTTCAGCGCCTCAGCCGCAGTTTTAGCAACTTCGCTGTCCTCTAACAACTCGATGAGTGGCGTCAAGTTGTAGCCGCCCAACATGGTGCCCAGCAACTCTGTCGCTTTTGCTCTTGATATGAGCGCGCATGGGAGTGTGCCTTTTGCGACCGCTGCCAAAAAAGAGGCCTTAACTTTTGCTGCGTCATCCACACCGGCGGGTACACGGTGAGTGATCAAATCTAGCAACTCTTGCTCCTCCCCTTTGGGGGGAGATTTCAGTAATTCAATTAGATCAGCCGTTTGATGAGCCGTTAAGGGTAGTGGCGGTATCCCTAAGGCAGAACGCTCTTTAGCTTGTTCGCGGTAAGCTGACAACATATAAATTCTCCAGTATATTAACGATTACAAATTACGATTACAAATTACGATTACAAAATACAACTGCCAAACACACAATAAACGGCTCTCAAATATCTGTTTAAAAACAATTCAAATATAAAAATGTTTGCTGGCTACTTATTTGCCACCCCTGAGTCCGGAGTCAATAGATTCGTGGGAGGAGAAAACCTCAAAGCTTGAGATATAGCAAATTGTTGCGAACTCTTACATTCATCTGCCAAACGTTGGCCTAATTTATTATTCATCAGCATCGATTTGTTTGGTAACTGTATCCAAACTGCCCCTTTGGCATCGTCCTCTAAGCGAATTGCACCCGTAGTTGTTTTGACGGGTGTTAAATGAAAACTCTCTTTTTTAAACTGCAAAATAAACTGATTCGCAGACTTGCTATCAACAGTTAAAGTCACCGATTGACCCAGTTCGCAGGGCATTTTCCCGGTTTGGATTTGACTGACCAAAGATTGCAATTCAACCTGGCTAAAAGTCGAATCGCTCGTGTTTGCACGTTGGGCTTGTGCAGACCAAGCGGATACTAAAAATAAGATGAATGCAAATGTCTTTTTCATGTCATATCTCCTTTGTTGTGGAGTTAAGAATTTTCAATTAACAAAGGGCGTATTTCATCAGGCAATACCCGCCCTGTTGCATAGGCTTTTTCTAATAGATTCCAAAAATATCTGTAACTTGCTCGGTCCTGCAACTTATTCTTATATGAAATAGGCGCCCAATCGGCTTTTAGGGCTGCCAAAATAATATCGCTCGCTTGCTCGACCTCTGAGGCGTCTGGGGCGAAGGCCTCAATGATTGGGCGTATTTGATCAGGGTGAATGCTCCACATACGGGTGTACCCGTACTGGCTGGCAGCGGTTTTAGCAGCCTTAGATAATGCTTTTGTGTCTTTAAACTCAGTCACCACACAATGTGAGGGTACTTTGCCGTTCGCATGACAGGCCTCTGAGATCTCCATCTTGGCCCTTAAGACCAAAGGATGGTTGAACTGGCCTTCAAGATCCATCGCGCTTGAGGGTATGGCTCCCGCGTGAGTGGATACAAAATCCATAACTCCGAAACTAATGGATTGAACCCTGGGGTGAGCCGCGATCTCAAAGATATTGGCAATCCCTTTTGGGGATTCAATCAAAACATGAATGGGCGTATGAATCCCCCCTGCTTCGTTGACATCATGCAAAGCTCTAGTTAGCTCTTCATAAGTATCTACTTTGGGCAACATCAAATATGATATTTTTTTGCCAGCTTTTTTAAAAATCGTATCAACGTCTAAGGCAAAACTGGGATGATGTATGGGGTGAACTCTCACCCCTATACGGGCATTGGATTGGGTAGACAAGGCAAGCTCAGACACCATCTGTGCGTGCTCCAACTCTCCACCAACAGGCGCGCCATCCTCACAGTCTAGAGTTACATCAAATACACAAACACCAAACTCCTCACTCATTTCATCTTGAAGTTGAATGCTTTTAACCATTCTGGCCTCCACCCCGCAGTAGTGATCACAAACTGGCAATTTAATATGTCCGGCTTGTGCAGGTTCTAATACATCTTTGGGGTGGTGGGAACTCATATTTACCTATTTTTTAGAGCAGGTGGCTTACGCCGGCTTGTTCGTCTAGCAGCTCTTTCAAAGTTTTGTTGATGCACTGCTGACTAAATTCATCGATTGCCAAGCCTTCAACTACCTTGTAAGAGCCAGCTTCGCAAGTCACGGGAAAGCCAAACATAGTATCCTTAGGAATACCGTACCATCCGTCTGATGGGATACCCATGGTGACCCATTTACCGTTGGTACCCAGTGCCCAGTCATGCATATGGTCGATTGCCGCATTGGCTGCAGAGGCAGCCGAGGACAAGCCCCTTGCCTCAATAATTGCGGCGCCCCTTTTGCCAACAGTCGGTAAGAAAACATTTGCATTCCACTCTTGGTCATTAATCATGTCCTTTACAGCTTCACCACCGATTGTTGCGAATCTGTAGTCAGCGTACATCGTTGGAGAGTGGTTCCCCCAGACACATAATTTATGGATATCAGCTACTGCCTTGCCCGTTTTAATAGCTATTTGACTTGCTGCGCGGTTGTGGTCCAAACGAAGCATGGCTGTGAAGTTAGAGCGCTTTAAATCTGGCGCACTCTTCATTGCAATATAAGCGTTGGTGTTAGCCGGATTTCCAACAACCAGCACCTTCACGTCCCGGCTTGCTGAGGCGTTTAATGCACGACCTTGAGCCGTGAAGATTTGGGCATTTGCGGCCAACAAATCCGCCCTCTCCATTCCGGGGCCCCTGGGTCTTGCTCCAACGAGCAAAGCGTAATCCGTGTCTTTAAAGGCTTGCACTGGATCTGAGTGGGCTTGCATGCCAGCTAACAAGGGGAATGCGCAGTCCTCTAACTCCATCATGACGCCTTTTAATGCTTTTTGAGCTTTTTCATCTGCAATTTCAAGCATCTGGAGAATGACGGGCTGATCTTTACCTAGCATCTCGCCAGAGGCGATCCTAAATAAGAGTGCATATCCAATTTGACCAGCAGCACCAGTAACGGCTACGCGAACAGGTTTTTTACTCATTCGAAACTCCAGAAATTAAAAAAATATTAAATAAAAACACTAAACATGCAGTTTACTATTGAAAACCCTTAAAATATCTATCTTGTGTCTTATATAAGATAACTCTTTCAATTCCTTTTAATCTCTACTTTCTTAAATATCGAATCTTATGTCTGCTCAAATTAAAAAAAGCACGTACACAGATATATTTAAAAAAGAGGAAAGGGATGATGGTGAGCACTCACAAACTCGAAAATCATCTCCTCAAAACGTCTCAACAAATGAGACGTTTACCAATCCCCTTAGCTTGAAAGCCTCGGCAAGTCTTCCTTTATTCAGTCCTCTTTACCAGCAGATCAAGCAATTGATACTAAAAAGTTTGCAAATGGGAGAGTGGCAACCCGGGCAAGCTATACCTAGTGAAATGGACCTTGCTGAGCGCTTTCAAGTAAGTCAGGGTACGGTCCGAAAGGCAATAGATGAGTTGTCTGGGGAGAACTTACTCACAAGAAAGCAAGGCGTAGGAACCTTCGTTGCCACTCATAGCGAGGAACAAGTTCAGTACAGATTCCTAAAGCTGATGCCTGACTCAGAAAATAGCCTAAAAAGAGGGTCCTCTGGGCGCGAAATAATCTCATTCGAGCAAATTCCAGCTGGTGAACTCGTAGCACGCGCCCTCTCTATAAGCAAAACGGATGATGTTTTGTGTCTGAGAAGGGTTTTGTCTTTTTCGGGAATTGCAACGATTTTGGAGGATATTTGGCTCCCCTGCCATTCCTTTGCAGGACTCACAGCGGATCGTTTGAATGCCTATGGGGGTCCTATGTATGGTTTTTTTGAAAAAGCATTCGGTATCAAAATGGTTCATGCTCGAGAAAGAATCAAAGCGGTCTTGCCAAACTCTACTCAGGCCGAGTTGTTGTCGGTTTCTCAATCCACGCCTGTACTGAGCGTTGAGAGGACAGCTTTCACTTACAACAATAACCCGATGGAGTTTCGACAAGGACTCTATTTAACTTTGGACTGTCATTACAGAAATGAATTAAATTAAGATTTTCTTACCCTTAAAATTCGCATTCATATTGCATTGCAATAAAATGCATTCAATCCCAATCAATAACAAAATTTTCAGCCCCTTTTAGTGAAATCAAAAAGAAAGAGCCACTCATGAGTGAATTACGCAAAAATAAACCTGAGTTCCGCAACATTAATGCATTTAATGATTTACCCACCTACAGGCTACCCCCGGCTGGATGGGTTTCCATCCTACACAGGGTCAGTGGTGCCTTTATGTTTTTATTATTGCCATTCATAATTTGGCTTTTTGACACTTCAGTCTCATCTGAGATTTCGTTTTATAAGTTCAAATCTGCTTTCACGATTGGCCTGGGAATTTTTCCTGGATTCCTCATCAAACTCGTCACATTGGGCTTGATTTGGGCCTTTTTGCACCATTTAATTGCAGGACTGCGGCATTTGTATATGGACGCAACCCACTCAGTGACGATGGAGTTTGGTCGATCATCCGCTCTTTTCGTTTTAATCCTCAGCATTGGACTTACAGTTGTGCTTGGGGCTAAGTTATTTGGCATCTATTAATAGGAGTGACACAAATGTCCGTCAATTTTGGTTCTAAACGGATTGTTGTTGGAGCACATTACGGTTTGCGCGACTGGTTAGCGCAACGCGTAACTGCAGCTTTGATTGCTTTACTAACTGCTTTAATTTTGATTCAAATCATCTTCACCTCTGGTGAGATTGGCTACGACAAGTGGTCAGCAATCTTTAGTTCACAGTGGATGAAGGCTTTGACCTTTGCAACTATCCTAGGTCTCATTTATCACGTTTGGGTGGGTATGAGGGATATTTGGATGGACTACATCAAGCCCACAGGTGTGCGCTTGGCGCTGCAAGTTTTTACTATCGTGTGGTTGGTCGCCTGTGCAGGTTGGACCATCCAAGTTCTTTGGAGACTTTGAAAAATGACGAAATCATCAACCATCCCACGCCGCCGCTTTGACGTTGTTATTGTGGGTGCTGGAGGCTCTGGGATGAGAGCCTCCTTGCAACTCTCTAGGGCAGGTCTCAATGTGGCAGTGTTGTCCAAGGTTTTCCCAACCCGCTCACACACTGTTGCGGCCCAAGGCGGAATTGGTGCCTCTCTTGGAAATATGTCTGAGGACAACTGGCACTATCACTTTTATGACACCATTAAGGGCTCAGATTGGTTGGGCGACCAAGATGCGATTGAGTTTATGTGCCGCGAGGCCCCAAAAGTGGTCTATGAACTAGAGCACATGGGTATGCCTTTTGACAGAAACCCAGATGGCACCATTTATCAAAGACCATTTGGCGGACATACAGCGAACTACGGCGAGAAAGCCGTGCAAAGAGCTTGCGCTGCAGCTGACCGAACTGGTCACGCGATGCTTCATACTCTTTACCAACAAAATGTGGAGTCTAAAACAAACTTCTTTGTCGAGTGGATGGCTCTTGACCTCATCCGCGACTCAGAAGGGGACGTTGTTGGGGTTACTGCCCTGGAGATGGAGACGGGAGAGTTGTTCATACTCGAGGCTAAATCTGTCATGTTAGCAACCGGTGGGGCTGGGCGTATTTTTGCTGCCTCAACTAACGCTTATATCAATACGGGCGACGGCATGGGTATGGCTGCAAGAGCCGGCATCCCACTAGAAGACATGGAGTTTTGGCAGTTTCACCCAACCGGCGTACACGGTGCTGGAGTGTTGCTGACTGAGGGATGCAGAGGCGAAGGCGCTATTTTACTTAACAGCAACGGCGAACGCTTCATGGAACGTTACGCACCAACACTTAAAGATTTAGCGCCTCGGGATTTCGTTTCTCGCTCGATGGACCAAGAAATTAAAGAAGGAAGAGGGTGTGGTCCCAACAAAGATCACGTTCTTTTGAAATTGGATCACTTAGGTGCCGAGACTATCCATAAGAGATTGCCTTCAGTCTATGAAATTGGAGTGAACTTTGCAAACGTTGACATCACCAAAGAGCCGATTCCAGTAGTGCCCACCATCCACTATCAAATGGGCGGCATACCCACCAATGTGCACGGCCAGGTTGTGGTACCCAAAGGAGACGAATACAACTCCGTTGTTCAAGGTCTTTACGCCGTGGGCGAATGTTCTTGCGTTAGCGTTCACGGAGCCAACAGGCTTGGTACCAACTCTTTATTGGATTTATTGGTGTTTGGAAGAGCTGCCGGTAATCACGTTGTTGAAAGCGGTTTAAAAAACAAATCTCACAAACCGCTGCCTGCAGATGCCGCAGATAAATCACTCGCAAGGCTTGCAAGGCTTGACAACGCCAAAGGCGGTGAATACTCGCAAGACGTCGCCAATGACCTCAGAGCCGCTATGCAACTTCATGCTGGTGTTTTCAGGACTCAAGCCAGTATGGACGAGGGCGTCCGAAAAATTGCCGAGTTGCGTGAACGCATTGGACGAATCGGCCTTAAAGATACATCCAAGGTCTTTAATACCGCAAGAATAGAAGCGCTTGAGGTGGATAACCTGATTGAGTGCGCACAGGCCACCATTGAGTCGGCTGCGGCCCGCAAAGAGTGCAGAGGAGCCCATACTGTTGAGGACTACGAGCGCGGTGCAGATGATCCTGTGCACCCGCTTGGACGAGATGACGCCAATTGGATGAAACACTCCTTGTGGCACGCAAATGACAACTCTCTCAGCTATAAACCAGTACAGCTCAAACCTCTAACCGTTGATAGCGTACCCCCCAAGGTAAGAACTTTCTAAAAAAACTCCATTCAACCTCATAAAACACTCTGATTCAAACGGAGAAAACTCATGCAAAAACGCACTTTTAAAATCTATCGCTACGACCCTGAGAAAGACGAGAAGCCATACATGCAAACCATCGAGATCGAACTCGAAGGCAACGAACGAATGCTCTTAGATGCGCTCATTAAACTAAAAGCAATCGACCCCTCTATCTCCTACAGACGTTCTTGCAGAGAGGGAGTTTGTGGCTCAGATGCGATGAATATAAATGGCAAAAACGGATTGGCGTGCTTAACAAACTTGCTCACCTTGCCACAAACCATTGTCTTAAAACCACTGCCTGGACTACCCGTAATTCGCGACTTGATTGTGGATATGACTCAATTTTTCAAGCAGTACAACTCCATTAAACCTTATTTGGTAAATGACTCTAGGCCGCCTGAGAAAGAGCGTCTTCAGTCGCCCGAGGAAAGGGACGAGTTAAACGGACTTTATGAGTGCATTTTGTGTGCCAGCTGCTCAACCGCTTGCCCCTCCTTTTGGTGGAATCCTGACAAATTTGTAGGTCCCGCTGGCCTGCTTCAAGCTTATCGATTTATTGCCGACAGCAGGGACCAAGCCACTGCAGAGCGTTTGGATAATTTAGAAGATCCTTACCGTTTATTCAGATGCCACACGATCATGAACTGTGTCGATGTTTGTCCTAAAGGATTAAATCCCACAAAAGCTATTGGAAAAATCAAGGAATTGATGGTTAGCAGGGCTGTTTAACCTCCGATCTAAGCCCTCTTTAGTTACACTATGCTAGAAATTCATCTAGACCATCCCACTGACGCTAAATTGCTCGGACTCCCAGGAGACGAGCCTTTGGGGGAAGCGGGGTTGAACCGTCTTCGTTGGAGGTGCAGAAGGGGGTTGTTGGAAAACGATTTGATCATTGAAAAGTTTTTCAACTCTCACGGCCGCGAGTTAACCGTAGCGAACGCTAGAGCACTCTACGAAATCATGAGGTTAACGGACAATGATTTATTGGATATCTTGTTAAATAGGGTCAACACTCCTATTGAAGCTTTGATACTCAATATAAAAGATTTAGATTTCAGGGCCAAACCAGAGAGGCCAGAAATTTTAGAAGTGCTTGCCTTGCTGAAGAGTTGTGGTAACAGGCCTGAGGTAATGCGGGTGAGCTAATGAATTTGAAAAAGATTTAAACAAAAGCGCCAATTAATCTGAAAAGCCAAAGAACAAGTAATAGGAATTAATCCATGAAAATCTCCGACAACAAAGCCACCATTTCCTTTAGCAACGGCGCTCCTAGTTTTGAGATGCCCATTTACGGGGGCTCTATTGGTCCAGACGTGATCGATATTCGCAAGTTATACGGTCAAACTGGTATGTTTACCTATGACCCTGGTTTCTTATCAACCGCCTCTTGCCAATCGGCAATTACTTATATCGACGGTGACAAAGGTGAACTTTTATACCGTGGATACCCCATCGAACAGTTGGCTACTTCATGCGACTTTTTAGATACCTGTCATTTACTGATGTACGGCGAGTTGCCTAACGTCGAGAAGAAAAAGAGTTTCACTCATATTGTGACCCATCACACAATGGTCAATGAGCAAATGCAGTTCTTCATGAGAGGCTTTAGGCGCGATGCGCACCCGATGGCCGTGCTGACCGGTTTGGTAGGAGGACTATCTGCTTTTTATCATGACAGCACAGACATCAACAACCCAGAGCACCGTGATATTTCCGCAATCAGATTGATCGCAAAAATGCCAACAATGGTTGCTATGGCTTATAAATACAGCCAAGGGCAACCTTACATGTACCCTAAGAATAGCTTGAGCTATGCAGGTAATTTCTTACGTATGATGTTTGGTACACCCTGTGAGGATTACGAAGTCAGCCCCGTTTTGGAAAAAGCGTTAGACCGTATTTTCATTCTCCACGCAGATCATGAGCAAAATGCATCAACATCTACTGTTCGTCTTTGTGGCTCCTCGGGCACGAACCCATTCGCTGCTATCGCAGCTGGCGTGGCTTGTTTGTGGGGTCCCGCGCACGGAGGCGCCAATGAAGCCTGTTTAAACATGCTGGGTGAGATTCAAAGAAACGGCGGAGTTGAAAAAGTTGGTGAATTTATTGCGCAAGTCAAAGACAAAAACTCCGGGGTAAAACTCATGGGATTTGGTCACAGGGTTTATAAAAACTACGATCCAAGGGCTAAATTGATGCAGGAGACATGCAATGAGGTGTTGCAAGAACTCGGCCTTGAGAATGATCCGTTGTTTAAGCTTGCCAAAGCTCTTGAGAAAATAGCTTTAGAAGACGATTATTTTGTGTCCCGAAAACTCTACCCCAATGTTGATTTCTATTCAGGTATCGTTCAGCGCGCAATTGGCATACCCGTGAATCTCTTTACAGGTATTTTTGCAATGGCCAGAACGGTTGGCTGGATTGCACAACTTAATGAAATGATTTCAGACCCCGAATACAAAATTGGTCGTCCCCGTCAACTCTTCACCGGCCATGAGCGTCGAGATGTGCCCCCCATTGAGAAAAGATAACATCACCTAAACAGCATTAGAAATCGTCTAATGCCAGTGGCAACATGAGAGCTCACAGATATTTCTGATGAGCTCTTTTTTTATCCTCTAAAAATAACTAATTATAAATAGACATGCCTAAAGAAGTTACTCTCATAAAAGATCCCAATGAGCTGATCGAGTTGCTCAGGCAAGCAGAGAAAGGTACGCCGTACGATTCATCAAGTTGCAACTGCAGTTTAAAGAGGTGCAGCGGCTGGGACTCGGTTAACGAGAGCGCCTGGCCCCCAAGCCTTGAAGGGCCCCTTGCAACGCTTAGGGACGCAAGCATTGTTGAGCCAACCTTTGAGGAATTTCAGCCCGCCATCGCCCGTTTTGATGCGCCTTGTGCTTTAATTTCAATCAAACATTTTCCTTACAACAGGTGCGATGTTTTTCAATGCACCCGTTGTAATCAAGGAGTTTTAAGATACACCGAGTACGGCGGCTACTACATTGATCATAGGGCCCGACGAGTGCGCTCTGAACAAGTTATCACACTTGTGTAAATGGGAGGCTAGAGATTCCATCCTCTGATTCACGGTTTCTTGAAAATCCTATAGGAGGATTAGTGCAACTTAGCGAACCCTAAGCTCACCTTAAATGAGTCCCTTAAGCCTCGCCTTACCAGAGCCTCTAAAGTCGTTGCTAAAATGCTTGTTTAAAACAAATAAATTGTGACCAGAGGTTAACTCCCCTGCCCTACTTAATTTTTATTTAACTTTTATTTAACTTTTGACTGGCTAAATTAGGAACCTTACTCATATGGGACGCACTCTTTACGACAAAATTTGGGACGAACACATCATCCACTCGGAAGAGGATGGCACTGCGGTGCTCTACATCGATCGTCACCTTATCCACGAAGTCACCAGTCCCCAGGCATTTGAGGGACTGCGTGTGGCAAACCGCAAACTTTGGAGACTCTCCTCGGTCGTGGCAACTGCCGATCACAACACGCCAACGACCGGATGGGAGAACGGTTACGACGGCATTACCGACCCCATTAGCAAAGAGCAAGTGACAACACTGGACAAAAATATCACCGAATACGGTGCTGCTGCCTACTTCCCCTTCCTCAGCAAACGCCAGGGCATTATTCACGTAATAGGCCCAGAAAACGGGGCCACTCTCCCAGGCATGACCGTGGTGTGCGGGGACTCACACACCTCCACTCACGGCGCTTTTGCGGCACTTGCCCATGGTATCGGTACGAGTGAGGTTGAGCACGTCATGGCGACTCAGACGCTATTGACTAAAAAAGCTAAAAACTTACTCATCCTCGTCAACGGTCAATTACCCAGGGGTTGCACGGCTAAGGATATCGTTTTAGCCGTTATCGGCAAGATCGGCACCGCTGGTGGCACAGGGTACACCATTGAGTTTGCGGGCTCAGCCATACGCGCACTCAGCATGGAGGGACGTATGACACTTTGCAACATGGCTATTGAAGCAGGCGCAAGGGCTGGTCTTGTCGCCGTCGATGAGCGGACCCTTGATTACGTTAAAGGCAAGCCTTTGTCTCCCCAAGGCGTTGCCTGGGACCAAGCAGTCGCTTACTGGAGAACACTGCACTCCGATGAAGGGGCACATTTTGATAAAGTAGTCACCCTTGATGCGTCTGAAATTTTGCCTCAAGTAACTTGGGGCACCTCGCCTGAGATGGTCTTATCCATACTCGACAGAGTCCCTGATCCAGATAAAGAAAAGGACGATGTCAAACGAGGTGCAATCGAGCGTGCCCTGACCTACATGGGCCTGACACCGGGCAAGAAAATATCGGACATCACAATCGATAAAGTTTTTATCGGCTCATGCACCAACAGCCGAATAGAAGATATGCGAGAGGCAGCGCAAGTCATCAAAAAAATTGGCCAAAAGGTTCACAAAGACGTCAAAATTGCGATGATCGTGCCAGGCTCCGGTTTAGTAAAAGAGCAGGCAGAGAAAGAG
>DAIUEA010000003.1:0-7432 GCA_036845365.1 Limnohabitans sp.
CCGTAGGTCATAACAAATACTGAGCCCTACTCTCCAAGTGTGGCCATCTTCACTGGGTAATTCAAAAGCAACAGGTTGTGACCCTGGTTGCAAAGTTTTAGATTCGTCATAGTGCTCAGCACCGCTTGTAAATTTAAAAAGATGAATTTTGTCGTATCTGGCCAAGCAACGCCCTGAGGGGTCGAACACCAATGAAGTATTGAAAATTTTATTTTCTACACGCTCGATTGCTAGAGGGAGTGTCCCCCCAACTACCCACATCTTATGCCGAACTGCACTCTCGGCTAGCATCTCTTGGATAGGCCCAGATCCAAAAGTCTCTTTGATTTTTAATTTATCGGTATCGTTAGCTCCCAATAGACAAAAATATTCTGGCAATACTGCTAATTCGGCGCCCAAAGCTGCTGCTTCATCCAACAATAGCCTCGCACTAAGTAGATTTGTGCGCACATCGGTCGTGGAGACCATTTGAATAGCGGCAATTTTCACGGTTTATTGGTCGGTTTTGTGTCGGTTTTATTCTCAGATTTTGAGTCGATTTTAGTGACTACTGGATCGCTCCAAGTGCCCTCAATTAAGAAATCTTTCGTTGCTGCCTGGGAGATCGGTTTTTTAAGAAAGTACTGAGCTAAATAAGAAGTAATACCCACAATTGGATTGATCGCAGCCACCACTAAAGATGCTGTTCCGGCGTCTATCTCAGGAATAACAACTACTTTAATACGCTGCGTTTCTTTGGTTATGTCAGTACTTCCTTCCATCAAAATAGCAGCATTCACACTCTTCATCTGTAAATTATTGGTTTTGGCTATTCCTGACTCTATGATCACATCGCCTCTGAATAAATCAAAGGAAAATCCATCGCTAAAAATGTCTTTAAAGTCCAAGAACAACCGCCTGGGCAAGGCCTGTAAGTTGAGAACTCCGAGTAACCGAGCAGCGCCGGGCTCAGTTTTCAAAAATGACCCTTTTTCAATATTTACATTGAAATTGCCGGCTAAGCTTGAATAGTCATGTTGAATGGGAGAACCAAGCCACGAGACTTGACCGACCAATTTCCCCTTCCCACCAGCCACAGCCCCCTTGGTACCAAAACGGTCTAAAAGGAGTCCAGCGTCATCTACATCTAAGGTAAAGTTCAATGTTGTTTTCTTGGCGTTTTGTAACTTCTCAGAGTTTTTCATCAAAGCCCAAACCCCGTTTGCCTGAAATTTACCCTCAGGTACAGATAAATTAAATTTATTGATTCTCCATTCTTTTCTCCCATCAGATTGAATCTGGTTGATTGCTTCTATTTCAGCATGTCCAAGTTTTTTTCCCTTTATTTCTAATTCATCAATTCCTATATCAAGGGTCGGCATCAATGTGTCTTTTTCATTTAACAAAGAGTCAACTGAGTCAACCTCTGTAGGCGGTATATTTAAAAGACTCATTCTGGCGTAAATCTTGGAGGCGGTTGAGGCAGAAGCCATTTTGTAATCTACTGCACCCTTTGCCTCGGTGGAGTTGATATTGAGGTGCCATTGCCCGTTGGGTTGTGCCTCTTGATAATTTGCATCTAAAGAGACTTGATGAATTGATCTTCGAGAATAAACCATTTCCCCAGCTTTGATTTTTAATCCAATCGGGAAAGACCTTGATTGAACCGCCGGCGACGACGCTTCATCTTTTTTGCTATTTTTCGTATTTTCTTTATTACCCTCTTTGACTGGTTCAGTTGGCCCTAAGCTGTCAGTTATTACTCGCTCCCAAGTGTCTGCGTCTAACTTTGGCAGCTCTACAGAGACAAATACGCCTGGCTCGAGTTGAGGGGGTATTTGAGGCGGTGATATAGAGGACACACCAATCCAAGCGCTGGTAAATAAAGCAGTGCTGGAGTTAACGCTCGGATTGGAATTAGGGTTGGGGCTGAGGTTGGTATTAAGATTGGGCTGCCTTGGGTTCCTATTGACCACAGATACTGGCTCAGGTGAGAAATCAGTCAACATGCTCATGGATAAGATTTGTCCAACAAATAGCGATGTTTTTAAAACTTTACGGGATAAGACTTGGGAAAGGGCTGTGTTATTTGTCACCGCAATGGGGCTATTTTGTACGGATGGAATTGGTGTTGTGGCAAGGGGTAAAACTTTATTTGGGGGAACCGTTTCTGGCAACTCACTCATAACTAACTTTAAAGGCAACTGCGAATCACCACTTTTCCCAAGCGGAGCCGGCAAAAGAATCGCCATTCCCTGTAAGCTACTGTTAAGCTCTAGGTCAATTTGCCCTTTTCTCACTACTGCAGAGGCACTGTAGTTAGTTTGTCCGCTTAAGTATTTCGAAGCCTTGATAAGAGCCGGAATCTCTTTAACCTGTCTCAGGCCGTCTGAGGATATTTGACCCTGTATTTTTAGAGTTGAATTATCAACATTCAATTCTGGCCTGTCTGCCCCGAACTTGAGTCCCCCATCAAACTTGGTCTCTGAACCAAGTATTCGCGCTTTGACCCCGTTAAGACTAAAGCCGGTTTCGTTAAAATTGAGCGTGCCTCGGACTTTATTCAACACAGGCAGATTTGGGCTCAGCAATAGATCGTTGTTGGCAAAAATTATGCCCCCAGTGATTTTGGGCTGAGAAAGATCGCTGAGTGGTAAATTCAAGTTCAAAAAATATTCACAAAAAGATCCACCACTGGCCTGCGAATTGGTCAAATTAGCGCCTAATAACTCTGCGATGGATGTGGTGCTTATCACTTTAAGCACATCTGAGAGTGGTCCCTTGGCCTTAGACTTTAAAATCACAACGGGTTTAAAGTAATCGGGAATCTCAGCTGATAAGTCCGTAACTTCAATACTGTTTGCCATTGGTGTAGCAAGCTTAGTTGTAGCTTTCTTAATATTTATGCTTTTACGATCAATTATTAATTCTGTGTTTAAATGAATAAATCCAGGCCAAACCTTGGCCTGTAAACCACCCTTAAGATCGGTTGAGTTATTTACTGGATATTGATAACTAAGGTCTTTAGCATGAGCGGAAATACGATATTCACCGTCCTTTGGGTTTATAAAAGGGAATTTGTCCAAAGGACCTTTGATCTTGACTGCTACCTCATTTAGTGCACCCTGGGTTACAGAGTCTTGTAAATGTTTTCTGACTTTAAGGTCGATTTTGTTAGGTAAGTATTTATAAACCTGATTCGCTTGAACTTTATCAAGCGTTCCATTTAAATCAATTACCTCTTTGATGTCTGATCCAGCGCTTTTCTTTGAGATCCAATTTAAATCAAATCTCCCTTGCCCATCCTCATTCACGAAATTAGCCTTTTCAATTCTTAACCCAAATTCGCTCTCTTTTTCGCTGTTTTTTTCAAACCAATTTAGCTGGGCATGAGCCTCTTTTAACTTAATGGTTGGTTCGTCCAAGAAACGTGAAAGAGTAATGGATCCATTTTCTATCGCAACCACAGCGCTACCGCTTGCATCTTGGACGTTAAAGTGTATATTTGCATTTTCAACGCCAGGCACGCCTTTTAAAAAGCTTACCTCCTGATTGGGAGCCCGGTCAAATTTAAAGTTACTTACATCTCCTTGCGCCATAAAGTCCCGACTATTCTTGCCGTCAAAACTCCAACTCACTTTGAATTTGGAGAGTTCCCCCTCAATTTCCATATCTTTCAAGTTCTGAAAAATTTTCAATTCAGAAGACACATTTTTTAACTGATTTTTAATGGGTCCCAGTGTGGCCTTGTCTATGCCCACCTCACCGTAGCCTGATTCTGAAAAATCAGGGAAAATATTACCCAGCAGGGGATTTCCCGTGCCAGTTAATGGCAAAGGGTTGGCTTGAGACCCCGTGGTAGGCTTAATAGGCGCTGAAGTCCAAGAAAAATATGCGTTGTTAAAATTCCAAACTGCACCATCTTGGGTTGTGCACTTAAAGTCAACAGACTTAAACTCTCGCTTTTTTGGATCTATATTCAGCGCTAAACGTCCGCCCACATCTTTGAGATTAATCTTATAAATTTTATCGTAATTGGAACTAATTTCTGGGAAATTTAAATCAGCCGTGAGTTGCGTAACGCGCCCCTTTTTAAAACCAGCCTCAATCCTGAGCCAGCCTTTTGCAGATTCGATAGCTAGGGCATCGTTGTGTGGTAATTGCTCTTGAGCTAAGGCAAGATCAATTTCGGGCAGAGTGAGTTGCGCGTTTCCACTCCAGTATTTAAAGTCTCCCGCATGAGCTGAGAGTAAGGATTCGGTGAAGTTACCTTGTAGACTAAATCGTTTGCCATAAATTTGGGGTGGAGTAGCTTCCAGTTTTATGAAATGCGATTTCAATCCGCTTGCCAAAATAATATCTACGTCAGTAAATTCAATTGGTTTATAGTTACCCGTTTGATCGTTCCATAAAATTGAAGCTCTTTGGACTTGGATATTGGACTGAGAAAAGAACCAATCTGCCCCATTCTTGTCCGAGCCCGAGGGGGTAGGCAATCCAGCCATGACAATGCGCCCAGTTGAGTCCTTCGTTAAAGAAAGGTTAGGTCCCTCTACTAAAATTTGATCAAAGGATAGTCGCATGATAGAGACAAGGGAGAAACCGAAGGAAACCTTTGGAATATTTAAAACCTCATCTTCGCCGCTTGTGGACAAGGACTTTAGAGTTAAACCTTCAATCACGAACGATGGGATCAGCCCTGTTGAGTCTGATTTTATTTGGCTAATTTTTACGGTTGCACCAATATAGTCTGAGGCCAACTGTTCGATACTGGACCGCCAGTTGGTTACATTAGGTACAACCCAGTAATTTAGTATGGCAACGCTAGAGAGAATTAATAAAATGATACCTACGCCAACATAAATGACCGAATTCACAATTGTTCTTGACCACTTCAAGAGAGCAATTGGATTCATAATGAGGTTTAATAGCTTTTTGGGCACGGCGCGTAGGGTTAAATTTAAACAGATTATCCACTCATAACCCTTAAAGAATTCAGCCACAAATTTTTTAGTAAAAAAGACTGCATCTTTCTAATGAATTTCATAACCCAACAACCTGATCCACTTCGCCAAGAACTTGGTGAATATTCAAGGTTTGTTACACGCATACGAGCTCGGTACGGTGAGTTATCTTTCAGCCTCACCACTGCCAAGTTTCAAAAGGGTGATTTAGACTTGCTATTTGCTAAGTTGCTTTCATCATTCAGCAAAAAAGAGGATGCTCTAAGGGTCTTGCGCCAAATAGTCGTCTGTCATGTGGTGAGCGAAGATTGCAAAGGATCCCTCAGACTATGTGATGTCACTCAAATGATGACACTTCTTGCCGAGTGGGCCCTGAATAAGGCATATTCATTTGCCCTAGAATCACTTTGCACCAAATTTGGACACCCCCATAGCTCTTCGGGGGAGCCTGCTAACTTTTGGGTTATTGGCATGGGTAAACTAGGAGCCCAAGAGCTGAACGTTTCAAGTGACATTGACCTCATATATGTTTATGACGAGCCAGGCTTTACTCATCCTCTGACCCATCTTGACGGTGACAACGATTTAGTCATTGGTGAAACAACGAGCATCAGCAATCAAGAGTTTTATACAAAACTAGTTCATGAGATCCAGTTCTACCTGGACGCAGTTAGCGAGCATGGGAGAGTGTTTAGAGTTGACCTTGCATTGCGACCCCACGGGATGTCGGGTCCAAGCGTAATTTGTTTAGGAGCACTTGAAGATTATCTGCAAGCCCAAGGGCGGGAATGGGAAAGATTTGCCTGGCTCAAAAGCAGAGCAGTAGCTCCTGAGAGTCAACCTGGATTGCCGAATGGTCTTTTGCAAATAGTAACTCCTTTTGTTTATAGAAGGTACCTTGATTACCAAATATTTGATGCGCTTCGAAGCCTACACGACCAAATAAGGGCACAAGCCAAACGCTTTTCAGCGGGACGTCCAGCTAGACAAAATGACATAAAAATTGGTTACGGCGGAATTCGAGAGATCGAGTTTGTGACTCAGTTACTTCAAATCGTAAGAGGAGGGCAATTCCCTGAACTGCGTGTAAGACCAACTCTGGAGGCTTTAGCCCAACTTCAGCGAAGCCGGGTCATGAGCGAGAAAAGCGTCATTCATTTAACCGAGGCTTATATATTCCTTAGAAATTTAGAGCACCGAATTCAATATCTTGACGATCAACAAACTCACCTGCTACCGACCTCGCTACAGGACCTGGACTGGATCGCCAAATCAATGGGTATTGAGTCGGTCAAAGAATTTTCTACGCGACTCACAACACACAGAGATAACGTCAATAGTGAGTTTCAAACGCTGCTAGGGTCAAGCTCTAGTGAGGATAAATATGACCCCCAACTGGAAGCTCAAACCATTAATTTCGAACTAATGGAGCGAAGCGGCCAAGATAACAACGATCTTGTGACTCGAATTAAACTGCTCCTAAGTAATCCTAGAACAAAGACCCTAGGTGATGCGTCTAGGGCAAAACTCAACTCGCTGATTAACCGCACTTATCTTTGGAGTCTGGAAGATCCAACAAAGCTAACAGGCGCAATCAGGTGGTGCAATTGGATGGAGCTACTTTTAAGACGAGAGATTTACTTATCTTTTTTAATCGAGCGCCCCAACATCCATAAAAATTTAATTCATGTTTTGGGAGCGTCTCGCTGGGCCAATAACTATTTGAGTCAACATCCCAGCCTGATCGATGACTTATCTGAAATCGAATTACACCCTCAAAGATTTAATTCCGATGAATTTCAAAGCAATTTATCCACCCGAATTGCACACCTTGAGCAAATTGACCCTGAAGACGAGGAATCGCTTTTAAATTGTTTACGTAGGGCTCATCACTCTGAGCTTTTTTTATGTCTTGCACGCGATTTAGCTGGCCAATTGAGCGTTCAAGAGGTAGCCGACGATTTGAGCGCCCTAGCTGAAAGCATAATCAAAGTAACCTCCCAAGTCGTTTGGACTCGATTAAGAGCCCCCCGCCCCATAATTCCTTCTTTCGCCATTGTGGGATACGGCAAACTTGGGGGTAAAGAGTTGGGGTATGGCAGCGATTTAGATATCGTATTTATCTACGAAGATCTTACTGGTGAGGCATCGCAGATTTATGCATCGTTTGCGAGAAAAATCATTCAATGGCTTTCTGTAAAGACTACGGCGGGGGATTTGTATGAGATCGACACTGCTTTAAGACCTAATGGAAACTCTGGCCTTCTTGTGACGCAGCTTGATGCATTTGAGAGCTATCAGTTGCAAAGGGGCTCTAACACCGCGTGGCTTTGGGAGCACCAAGCTATGACGCGAGCAAGAGTTGTGATGGGAGACGAGCCCTTTGTATCCAAGTTCAACTCGATCCGCCACCGAGTTTTAACCATGAAAAGAGAATTACCCTCTCTTCGCCAAGAAATAGCGAGCATGCGAGAGCGACTCCTTAACGC
>DAIUEA010000003.1:7442-27976 GCA_036845365.1 Limnohabitans sp.
ACTTGGCCTCTTTAACCTCAAGTTCAGCGAAGGCGCAATGGTGGATGTTGAGTTTGCGGTTCAATACTTAATTCTCGCTTTCAGCTGGAGATTCACCGCACTGACAAAGAATATTGGAAACTTAGCACTTCTTAATTTGGCAGGCCAGTTAGATTTGATCACTCCCGGTATAGCACAAGGGGCAATCAAAGCGTACACCAATTACCGCCACCATCAGCATGTTGCCCGTTTGGACGAAAGGAGCCTGATATTTGAAGCCTCCCAATTTGCAGAGGACCGACTCTTTGTACGTGCCTTGTGGGACGCACTTCTCGGTTGAGCCGCGCGCCGTAGGGGAAATTCTTACGGGTTAGGGAGTCCCGGAAGACCTAATTTTATTTACAAGTTGGGTCGTTGAATAACCTGTGACGAAAGACAAAGACTTGGCTATACCTCCGTACGAGCGCACAAATTGTGCCTCTTTTAATTTATCCATATCGTAGTCCCCACCTTTGACCAATATGTCGGGCTTTATGAGTTGGATTAGTTCGTAGGGCGTATCCTCTTCAAAAAAAGTAACCACACTTATCGACTCAAGAGCTGCCAACACACAAGCTCTATCGTCTTGATTGTTCAGCGGGCGATCTGGGCCCTTTCCTAACCGTGAAGCAGATGCATCGCTGTTGAGACCCAGAACTAAACTTGCACCTTGCAGGCGGGCCTGAGCTAGGTAGGTTACGTGCCCTTTATGTAACACATCGAACACACCGTTTGTAAAAACCACGGGTCCAAGTCCCCTGAGAGCCGCAATTTGCTGAAGCAACTTGTTGCGATAAACAATCTTCTGCAGAAATGATGGTGAATTCAAAGTGTGCGCGCCTTAGAAAACTTGGGGAATAATAAATTTAAATAAAATACCGAAAAATATAAATTAGTCCTATTTACTTAACTTAGCCTTTGAATTCAATTATATTTGTAAATCTAAATATAGTGTTAATGTAGCTCCCGTTAAAAGAATATAGGATCTTCTTTTACACTTAATTTATTCACAACTTGGGACACTCTTTAAAGTATGCAAAGCCTATTCAGTTTTTCTAGTTCAGTATCCCCTGCAAATCATAATAAAGTCAGACTTGACTTGCCTCGTTTTATTGCTTTTTCAGGCCGTCTAGCAGTTGCCGTTTTAACTTTCACGATTTTGATTTGCAATGGCACCAGTCATGCCGCTTTGGATAACGCAGGCGCCCTAACTGGGGCAACGGTTGGAGCAAAAAGTATTTCGTGTCCAAGCATTTTGCAGCAAACAGTTGCACGCTTGCAAGACGAAAAAGAGCTCTCTTTGTGTCAATATTCTGGACAAGTTGTGCTTGTCGTAAACACAGCGAGTTACTGCGGCTTTACGCCTCAGTACAAGGCACTTGAATCTTTGTATGATCAGTATAAATCCAAGGGCCTAGTTGTACTGGGATTTCCGTCAAACGATTTTTCACAAGAACCAGACAGTAATGGTCAAATCGCCGAATTTTGTGAAAACACTTTTGGGGTGAAGTTCCCCATGTTTACAAAAACATCCGTCAAAGGTTCTGCTGCCTCACCTTTATTTAAGCAATTAGCTCAAAAGACGCAAACTGCACCTAAGTGGAATTTTTATAAGTATCTAATCAGCCGAGACGGTCAAACCATCAAAAGCTTCAACAGTATGACATCTCCTGATGAAAAGGGATTCCTGGCGGAAGTTCAAAAACAATTGGCAGCCCCGGTTCTGTAAACACATGACCTCTCGAGTTGCCATCATTGGCTCCGGCATATCTGGGCTCAGCGCTGCTCACCTCTTAAACAAGCGCCCAGGGGTTGAGATCAGCCTTTTTGAGGCGAATGATTATTACGGTGGACACACCCACACTGTGGATATGCTGGCAAGGACCCCCAAGGGTGTCCAAAGTTATCCGGTTGATACTGGTTTTTTGGTTTTCAACGAACGCACCTATCCCCATTTAATCGCCCTATTTAAAGAACTGCGAATACCTACGGCGCCATCGGATATGTCGTTTTCGGTGCAAGCGCCTAAGGATGAGTTTAATAATTTGGAGTGGAGCGGTACGTCCATAAACAGCGTATTTGCACAAAGAAAAAATCTTTTAAATTTAGATTTTTTATGCATGCTCAAAGACATTATTCGGTTTAATGCTCTAGCGACTTCACTGGCTACAGTTGCAAGTTCATCTGAATCTAATAAGCCCCTCTTAGATTTTCTAATAGAGCACAAATTTAACTCCTCTTTCATTAATTGGTATTTACTACCTATGTTGGGTTGCATATGGAGTTGCCCTCCTGACCAAATGCTTTCTTTTCCTGTCTCAACTATGGTCAGCTTTTGTCACAATCATGGGCTGCTACAAGTTAGCAACAGGCCAAGGTGGTTTACGGTGAAAGGGGGGGCTAAGCAATATGTGGATATCATCACCAATGAAATCAAAAAAAAGTATTTAAATACGCCTGTTTTAAGGTTAGAGCGAGATAACGGATTAATTCAAGTTGTAAGCGCGCGGGGTAGACAAGAGTTTGATCATGTAATTATTGCCTCACATGCCGATCAGGCTTTGAGGATGCTTGGTGATCCGTGCGAGCTCGAGCGAGCCGTGTTGGGGGCATTTAAATTTAAAGATAATACCGCCGTACTTCACACTGACTCGACTGTTTTACCCCGCAAACGACTTGCTTGGGCGGCTTGGAATTTCCAAAGCCACGCCCTGCATGACTCAGCCTTGGGCAAGAAGCTCTACCCGCAGGGCGGCGCTACCTTTCCAAATGTTTGTTTGCATTATTATTTAAACAAACTTCAACCTCTACCTTTTAATGAGCCCGTCATAGTCACATTGAATCCTATAAGCGAAATAGAACCCAAGAAAATTGCGGCTACCTATAGTTACGCGCACCCCATTTTTGATCTGGAATCGACCGCTTCGCAGCAAAAAATGCATCTCATTCAAGGCCGTCTCAACACTTGGTATGCAGGCGCTTGGATGGGTTACGGTTTTCATGAAGATGGCCACAAAGCTGGATTGTCTGCTGCTAAGGAGCTGCTTTTAAAGATTGAGTCTCAAGGGGCAGTGGAGCGGCGACTTTGAATGCATTGATAGGTTTTGGACAAGTCCGGCACAAACGGTTCCGGCCTCAAGAGAATACGTTCACTTATTCCACTTTTTTTCTTATGCTTCAAATGCGATCGGGACTCAAGTCTGATGTTTTACATGAGAATAACCCTTATTTATCCATCAACAAAAGAGGGGCATTGAGCTTTTATGATGTGGACCACGGTGACTCAAGAGGCCCTGAAGCGGGGGGCGCGATCGGCTGGTTGCAAGAGATGTTAGCAAAAGAAGGAGTGAGCGGCGCCGATGGGGATATCTGGCTTCACACTTACCCAAGGGTTTGGGGCTATGCCTTCAAGCCCGTCAGTTTTTGGTATTGTCACACTAGCTCTGGCGCGTTGAGCGCCATAGTGGCTGAGGTCAACAACACCTTTGGTGAGAGGCATTTTTATATCATTAAAGATCCCATTTACGGTCAAGACTTGATCGCTAGCAAAGAATTCCATGTCTCTCCTTTTTGCGAAGTCATGGGCCAATACCGTTTCAGATTTTTAAGAACGAAGGAAACAAAATCCACTTTGCCGCGCACGGTTGTAAGAATTGATTACGAGGATGCGCTCGGGGTTTTGATTCACACCAGTATCAGCGGCACCTTGGAGCCCCTGAATAGAAAAGCTTTAACAAAAGCGCTTTTTAATTATCCTTTGCTCACATTGATGGTGATATTTAGAATTCATTGGCAAGCGTTAAAGCTTTGGATCAAAAAAATTCCTTTTCGTGCCAAACCGGCGCCCCCAAAGAGTTTGACAACCCTTGCTTCTATGACTCACTTAGAAACAGCTTCAAAATCATAGCCATCTCTTAGTTTATTTTTCTTGCCATGCTGACACCCACCAACGACTACAGTTTGCCAGCCGATTTAACTGCGGCCCCTCAAGCGGCGAAGACCGTATTAAAGATGCTCAGTCATCTGTCTTATGGCCAGCTTTTTATTACTTTGCCCGACAAGCAAGTTTTGCAGTTTGGCTCTTTAAGTAACAAGCCCTCTGAAATTACTGCCTACTTATTTCTAAATAATTGGAACGTTTTTTCAAGTTCAATTAAATCCGGAGATATAGGGTTTGCTGAGACTTACATTGCTGGAGACTGGGGCACCTCGGACTTAACCAGACTTATTGAACTCTTTATTCTCAACCGTCAAAACGTAGAACGCGTCATACATGGATCATGGATTGGCCGGCTCTTTTATCAAATAAAACACTGGACTCGGCGTAACAACCGAAAAAACAGCAGCAAAAATATCCACGCCCATTATGACCTGGGCAACAGCTTTTACGAAATCTGGCTTGATGAAACAATGACGTATTCCTCTGCCCTTTTTAAGGGTGCACAGGATTTAACGTTAGCTCAAGCCCAGCAAGCAAAGATTAGACGAGCCTGTCGAATGATTGGACTTGTTAAAGGGACGAATCAACGCGTTCTTGAAATTGGTTGTGGCTGGGGGAGCTTGGCGAAGATAGTTGCGCAAGAGTTTGGAGCCAACCACACTGGGGTCACGCTAAGTCCCTCACAGTTGTCGTTTGCTCGATCAAATCTGCAAAGCTGGGAAGACCAGATTGATTTGCGACTGCAAGACTACAGAGATATAACGGATGGGCCTTACGACGCGATCGTGTCCATAGAGATGTTTGAAGCGGTCGGAAAAGAGTATTGGTCTACTTATTTTAAAAATGTTCAAAGACTCCTTAAACCGGGTGGGCTTGCCTGTATACAAACCATAGTCATAGATGACAAACTTTTTGATCAGTACATTAGAAGCACTGACTTTATTCAGCAGTATATTTTCCCGGGCGGCTGTCTGCCCTCCCCCAGAAAGTTTAGAGAGCTCGCTGAGCAGCACGGCTTAGTGGTATCAGATGAGTTTTGCTTTGGCCTTGACTACGCCGACACCCTTAAAGAATGGAGAAGGGTTTTTGAGCAGAACAACGGCAAAGTGCGCGATCTCGGTTTCGATGAGAGATTCATGAAAACATGGGAATTTTATTTGTGTTATTGTGAAGCTGGTTTCAGACAAAAAAACTTAGATGTCGTTCAGTTTACCCTTAAGAAAAAATAAGTGAGGTGCCTCTAATGCTAAGTAAAAGAACTCTCCTGCGCTCCGCTTTATTGGCAGGCTCCTCCTTATCCGCGCTGACCCTATCTGGGTGTGCTTCTCCCAGCGCCAGCGACTACGCCAATCAAAAGCCCCTACTTGACCTTAAAACCTATTTCAACGGAATTATTGACGCGTGGGGGATATTCACGGACCGAAGCGGTAAAGTGATCAAACGCTTTACTGTCGTAATGAACTGCGAGTGGAGCGCAGAGCAGGGGGTTCTCGATGAGGACTTTACTTATTCCGACGGTACAAAACAAAAGAGAGTTTGGACGCTTACGCACTTGGGCAACGGCTCCTACTCAGGGACGGCTGGGGACGTGATCGGCACTGCCCAGGGCAGTACGGGCGGGAATGCATTTCACTGGAATTACACCATGGCGTTGCCTGTTGATGGCAGCGTTTGGAGCGTACAGTTTGACGATTGGATGTATTTGATGAGCGATAAGGTCATGCTGAACAAAGCCAGTATGTCTAAATTTGGACTCCATTTAGGTGAGGTTACTCTTTCTTTTACCAAACGTGGTGCTTAACCCATCCACTTGATGCCAATGATGAACCCTCCCATTACAAGTTGGCCAGGCAAGCGTGTTTGGATCATTGGAGCCTCTAGCGGAATAGGCCAAGCACTTGCGCTATTGCTTGCTCGCTTAGGTGCCACATTATGTGTTTCTGCAAGGAGTCAAGCCCCGCTTGATGAATTTGTGCGTTTACACCCCACTTCTCGGGCTTTTGCATTAGACGTCACAAATCCCCAATCCCTAGGGTCTGCATTTAATGAGATTAACTCGGACAAACCTCTGGATTTAATTATTTACTGCGCGGGTCACTATGCGCCTATGAGAGCTCAAGACTTCAATTTAGAAGAGGCTCTCAAACACTTGCAAATTAATTATTGCGGGGCTCTAAATTTACTCAACGCAAGTTTGCCTTCTTTGCTAAAACAAAGGTCAGGGCATTTGAGCCTCATTTCAAGCGTAGCAGGCTTCACTGGCTTGCCAAAGAGCCTTGCTTACGGTCCCACCAAAGCTGCCTTAACTCATTTGGCGGAGGTTTTGTACCTTGATTTACATCCCGCCAATGTAGGGGTCAGTGTCGTTCACCCAGGTTTCGTAAAAACCCCTTTAACCGCTCAAAACGATTTCAAAATGCCTGCTTTAATTTCCGCGGAACAAGCGGCTTTGGAAATCGTCAAAGGTTATGAATTCGGGGCTTTTGAAATTCATTTTCCTAAGCGTTTTACAAGATTTTTAAAGCTTCTTAGGATCTTACCTTACCGACTGTATTTTTCAATCATAGCGCGCACTACCGGGCTTTAAAGAAGATGAGTCAAGAAATAGATGTTTTTCTGGCGGATTTGGAAAATTACTTCAACAATCTTAAGCCAGCCGATCTCGCAAGTTTAGATAACTATTATGCAAGTGATGCCTGCTTTAAAGACCCCTTTAATGACGTTATGGGATGCGCTCACATTAAAGCCATCTTTGAGCATATGTTTAAAACTCTTGAGTCCCCGCGGTTTACCGTTACCCAAAGACTCTATGACTCGGAAAAAGCTTTTATGTGCTGGGATTTTAGTTTTTCACCCAAGAGTGCACCCCGCCAGATCTTTGTGATTAAGGGGAGCACCTATTTGTCTTTTTGCAAGGACGCGCAAGGAAACTTTAAGATAAACGTCCACCGTGATTATTGGGATCCGGCACAGGAAATTTATGAAAAAATACCTTTATTAGGAAGTCTCTTCAAGTGGATTAGAAAACAATCTAGCGCGCCGTTGAGCTAACTTCAAATAATTGTTGGATTTGTGTCGGTATTTGTATTTAATTTAAAACCCTCCACTTAAGCATCAAGCTGGGTGAAGCGTATCCGCAAAGCTGGGCCTGATGGAGAGCTTTTCTAAATAATGCCCAAGATTTTCATATTGACTGCGCCATTTGATATGGGCAAATCTAAAATCCAAATACCCAAGCGCGCAGCCCACCGCAATATCAGCCAAACTTAAGTGATTGCCAACGCAGTAAGACCGATCCCCAAGAGCGACGCTGATGGACTTCAAGCAGGCATCAACCTTGTGCATTTGACGATCGATCCAGCCTTGAGAGCGTTCGGATTCTTTTCGTCCAGCCCAATTTTTCTCAAGTCTTGCAAGAATGCTTGCATCCATTACCTCGTCTGAGAGTGCCTCCCAGGTTTTAACTTCTGCGCGCTCCCGACCGGATGGGGGAATCAGTTTACCTACAGGAGACAACGTGTCCAAGTATTCCACAATTACTCGGGAATCAAAAATAGCTTCCCCGCCTTCCATGATTAAACACGGCACTTTACCAAGCGGGTTAGATGTTTGTATAGATGTATCAGCCGCCCAAATGTCCTCTATCAAAAATTCATAATCCAGTTTCTTCTCTGCCAACACCACGCGTACTTTACGGACGTAGGGGCTCGTGGCGGTTCCAATTAGTTTCATCTTTAGCAGTTCAGTTTAGCAGTCTATATTTTAACCTTTTCGTCATGCTAGAAAACAACAAGTCTTTAAACCTGCATCTAAAATCAGGATTATGACTCAACACTCCATTACCGCGCTATCCCCTCTTGATGGCCGTTATAGCTCAAAACTAAATGACGTTCGCCCTTTGATGAGCGAGGAGGGCTTCTTTCGCTGCAGGGTCCAAGTGGAGATCACTTGGTTCATCGCGTTGAGCGATGCGGGCATGCCGGAGTTTCAACCCCTCTCCCGGCAAGCTCGTGCTGAGCTTCGAAGTTGGGTGACTCATTTTCATACCCAAGATGCTTTGGCCATCAAGGAAATTGAAAGAGTTACAAACCACGATGTCAAAGCGGTTGAGTATTGGCTTAAAAATCAATGTCAAAAGACCGCCCTAAGCGATTCACTGCGCAAGGAGTTGTCCAAAGCCTCGGAATTTATTCACTTTGCCTGTACCAGCGAGGACATCAACAACACGAGCCACGCACTCCAGTTGCACGCACTTAGAGAAAAAGTTGTGCTTAAACACTTAGACCAAATCATTCAAAAACTCACTGCAATGGCCCACGAGTTCGCAGCCATGCCTATGCTAAGCCGCACGCATGGACAAACTGCAAGTCCAACCACCGTTGGAAAAGAGATAGCCAACATCGTTTCGCGCTTACGGCATGCAAGAGAAAAAATTGCGGCCGTGCAGATAATGGCAAAAATGAACGGGGCTGTGGGAAATTACAACGCCCATATTGCTGCTTGGCCTGATTTTGATTGGCACGCATTTAGCAAAAAGGTCATTGAATCTGCTCCCGCTGAAAGCGATGAAATCAACTTTTGTGGACTCGGCCTTAAGCAACAAACCTACACCATTCAAATTGAACCCCATGACTACATGGCAGAGCTTTTTGATGCAATCTCCAGAATCAATACCATTTTGATTGATTGGTCAAGAGACGTTTGGGGGTATGTCTCACTTGGCTATTTCAAACAAAAGTTAAAAAAAGGGGAGATTGGCTCCTCAACCATGCCTCACAAAGTCAACCCCATAGACTTTGAAAACGCAGAGGGTAATCTAGGCCTAGCTAATGCGCTTTTAAATCACTTAAGCGCTAAGCTTCCCATTAGCCGTTGGCAACGGGATTTAACTGACTCTACCGTTCTTAGAAACATGGGCGTCGCTGTGGGATATGCAGTACTTGCCTACCAGTCTTTACTTACTGGTTTGGGCAAGTTGGAGGTTAATGAGGAGAATATTTCCAAAGACTTAGACTTAGCCTGGGAAGTCCTAGCAGAACCCATCCAAACTGTAATGAAAAGATTTGGACTTGAAGGGGCGTATGAGCAATTAAAAGAGGCAACAAGGGGGAAGGTGGTTACAGCCCTTGCATTGCACACCTTGATTAACGGCCTTAACATCCCTGAGGATGAGAAAAGACGATTGCTTAAATTGACTCCCTCCGAGTACACGGGTTTAGCTGAGTCACTTGCACGACTGATCTAAGAGTTGTTCCAATTCAATTTACACCCTCGCCACATCCAACCATTTAAATTCTATTTACGCACGCTCTCCGCGGCTCTTTCCGCGTAGCGATTAAAGCGCCAAGCAGTTCCTTCTTGGGCAATTCTTCTCCAAGTCATTCTCTTGTCTGGGGGGCTCAGCTCAGTCCAATACTGAACTTCTTCAAAAGTTCTCCCGCAGCCCTTGCACAATGGGTCTCCTTGACTGGTAGAACAAATCGCGATGCAAGGCGTATCAGGGGTGCTGTCATACCAAGCGAGCCAAGCTTCGTAGGCCTTGGCAGGAAAGCCCCTAACTGCGACGTCGTCTTGCCTGTAGTAGACCATTAAGGCATATACTTTGGCGAGTTCACGAAGTTGTGGTGATAAAGTGACCCCGTCTGTTGAAGGTGATTTATCCCTCCAAAAGTTTATCGCCGCTTCAATGTCCGTAATGTGTATAGAGCTCATAGAGGGGCCAATGATAGTCTTTTTCGGATGGAAATTTATTAATTTTTTAAGTTCCAAGCTAAGCTTCTATCGATATTCTCAATTAACTTTTATATCTTCAAATGACCAAGATTTTCCTAAAGTGGCTTCTCAGCGCATCTGTTTTGTTATTGCTGGCTTGGTTGGACCAAGGCATCATCGTTAATGGCTTTGGATCTGCTTTATTGGCCTCCTTGGTGATTGGGCTCTTAAACTTAATTGTTCGCCCTATTTTGTTCATACTTACACTACCTGTAACAATTTTAACTTTAGGTCTATTTTTATTTGTAATCAACGCATTTGTTTTTTTAATGGCTTCCTCATTTTTGGATGGTTTCCAAGTGATAGGGTTTACAAACGCGTTGATAGGCTCTTTTCTTTATTCAGTCCTTGGGGTCATCATTGACTCAGCGCTCGAGAGCTTGTTCCCTCCTCGCGGCCTCCAGGCTCCTTAACCTCACGTCCACAATAGAGGCCTCTATTCTTGCAGTAGCATCAAGGCCTGATTGTCTAGAGATTTGTCGGGTTAACTCTTGAGCTGCCTTTAAACGGTCCACTGCCCCTGAATAATCCCAGTGTGCGGCCAACGCTTCTGCATCTGCGCGAATACCTCCTATGGTATTACCTGTTGTTAGTAAGGCAGTTGACATCAGCTCCCATGCATGTGCATCTCGAGGGAATTGAGACAACCAGAGTTGCAAACTGTCGATAACTAATTTTGCATCTTCAGGCCGGTGCGATGCATTCCTAATTCCAGCTTGCACAAGCACCTGAGCTCTGGACTTGCTTAGCTTTTGAACCAGTCCGCTTGCGGTTACGTAATTTCCTCTTGCCAACTCGAATTCAGCGCTAAGAAAAATAAAATCTCTTTGAGCTGCGCCGTCTTTTGCAACTATAGGCTCAATTTCTTTTAGGTGCCTTTCTGCCAAAGTCCAATTTTTAAGGCGAATATCAGCTAAAGTTGCGGCGTATAAAGCAGAAAGCCAAAGAGGTGGGTTGTTTTTTAAAGTTCTATAGTTATCTTTTCCCATCGGGGTTGATGTGTTTGCTTGATCACTAAATATGCGCTGCTCGTCCGGTTCAGGATTAACCATCACTTTTGCACGGGCCGTCATCATGGCATGTTCCAATGACATTTCCTTTGACTTCATCAACGCGTTTACGGATATACGCCCTTGTATATCGGCGATACGCTCTGTGGTGAGCGGGTGACTTCTTAGGTATGGAAATCCACCACTGTCGTTTAGTCTTGAAGCTTGCTCAAGCTTTTGGAACATAGTCACAAACCCAATCGGATCGTACCCGGCTTGCTCCATAACGGAAAAACCAACTCTGTCGGCCTCTCGCTCCATGTCCCGAGAAAAGTTCAATTGTGTTTGGATTGCACCTGCCTGGCCTCCCACAATCAATGCGCTTGCAGCGCTTGGGCTTCGACTAGCGGCTATAAGACCTAACAACAAGGTGCCAATCACAAAAGGGGTTTGCTGCCCCTGCTTTGAGATCATACGGGCAATATGGCGTTGAGAAATATGGCTAAGCTCGTGACCAAGAACCGAGGCCAATTCATCTCGTGTTGTGACTATAGAGATCAGGCCGAGGTGAACGCCCATAAAGCCGCCGGGCAAAGCAAACGCGTTAACTGTTTTGTCGCGTATCAGTAGTACTTCCCAAGCAAACCGTTCTTTAAGGTCGTTATTTAGGTACCCTTTTGCGATTGCAGTCTCAATTAATGTTCCCCAAATGGTTTCTACATATTCCACCAATAAAGGATCATCCACATAGTCTGGATCTTTAACGATTTCACGAACAACGGACTGGCCAATGCTCATCTCCTGGCCCAAGGTCATCTCGGTGTTCTCCCCTAAACTAGGCAGCCGACCCGAGGCATATTGAGCGTTGAGGGTTACACTTGCAAGCAGGATGGATATACCCAGGCCTATTTGAGCGGATTTCTTTTTAAATATTCTTAAACGAAGCATAGAGTTTCTCGGATATTTCTCCTCAGTTATATTAACCTAAATTCAATTAATGATGCGCCATGTCTTTAACTCACTTTAACTCTGAAGGCCATGCTCACATGGTTGATGTAGGCTCCAAATCACCTACCCACCGCATTGCCGTTGCCTCAGGAACCATTCAAATGGCACGCGCCACAATGGAGATGATCACAAAGGGCGAGGCAAAAAAAGGTGATGTGTTGGGAGTGGCAAGAATCGCTGGAATTCAAGGCGCAAAGCGCACAAGTGATTTAATTCCTTTATGTCATCCATTGGCGCTAACGCATGTATCCGTGAATTTTGAGATTGACTCACAAAATTCTCTTATTATTTGCACCAGCAGGACTGAGACCAATGGGCCGACCGGGGTGGAGATGGAGGCTCTTACGTGTGTGCAAGTCGCACTTTTAACAATTTACGATATGTGTAAAGCCGTTGACCGAGGCATGCGGATGAACAACATCTATTTGGTAGAAAAACAAGGTGGTCAATCAGGCCACTTTGTTGCCAAAGACTGATCTATTTTTAGCGGCAACCGATGGGTCTGTATTGCTCACTTAGCTCTGGTTTTGGCATCTGCGCCGACCAATTACCCAGGGCCATGCTGAGGTCGGGAATTTCAGAGTCTTTGGTTACACAAACCCAAATTAAGCCTTCAATTTGGGATTTGTTAAGAGCTTCTTCTTTTTTTAACTCATCTGGATCTTGGGCTTTTGAATGGATATTTTTCAAAGGTATCAAAAGCAGTGTGGACGGCGTTGAATCGACCAAAACTTTCACGATAACGGTTGCGCTACTTGAATCAATTTTGACACTCCATACCCCATCATCTGAGAAATGTTCGCTGAATCCGCTTGACCAATCAACTTGAGTTTGAGGGGTTTGTGATGAATTAGTTTGAAAACTTTTGTTCACCGCCTCGCGGGCAAATTGCGCTTGATCAAACGCTTCTTGAACCTGGTAGGTGTTTTGATGTTTGAGATAGGCAGAGGTGGCGCTGGCAAGGATTATTCCTAAAAGACCCAAGATAGCCATGACCTGTATCAAGGTCAGCCCTCGCTGCTCATAAGTTGTAGGTTGTGCCTTAGTCATTTATTCTCAATACAAAAAAAGGCATCCTTTCATACTCGTCCAGCCTCTCATAGGAGGCGGAACTAGCATGATAAGTTCAGAGCATTGCTTTTAAGAGTTTAGCCATTTCTGATGGGTTGCGGGTGATTTTAAATCCGCATTCCTCCATGATGCTTAATTTGGCATCCGCCGTATCCTCTCCACCGGAGATCAAAGCCCCCGCGTGACCCATACGCTTTCCAGCTGGAGCGGTCACGCCAGCGATGAATCCGACGATGGGTTTTTTCATATTTGCCTTGCACCAGCGAGCCGCATCGGCCTCATCTGGTCCACCAATTTCGCCAATCATGATGACCGCATCGGTCTCTGGATCATCATTGAAGGCTCTCATTACATCAATGTGCTTGAGCCCGTTGATGGGGTCTCCACCGATACCCACCGCACTTGACTGGCCAAGGCCGATCTCGGTTAATTGTGCAACTGCTTCATAGGTCAGTGTGCCAGAGCGAGAAACCACCCCGATACGTCCTTTTCTGTGAATATGCCCAGGCATAATTCCAATTTTTATTTCATCTGGCGTAATAAGCCCTGGACAATTGGGGCCTAAGAGTATGGTTTTTTTTCCACCAGCAGCCTCTTTGGCTTTCATCTTGTTACGCACCTCCAACATATCCCGCACTGGAATACCCTCGGTTATGCAGATTGTGAGTTCCAAATCAGCTTCAACGGCTTCCCAAATTGCGGCGGCTGCGCCTGCAGGGGGAACATAAATAACGGACACTGTTGCACCGGTTTGATGGGCGGCTTCTTTAACAGTTGCATAAATTGGAATATTGAAAATTGACTCTCCGGCTTTTTTGGGGTTCACACCGGCTACAAAGCAATTTTTACCGTTTGCATATTCCTGGCACTTTTCTGTGTGAAATTGACCAGTTTTTCCCGTAATCCCTTGGGTGATTACTTTTGTATTCTTGTTGATATAAATAGACATGCTAAATTTCCTTAGGATCAGTTTAAAGCAGCAACGACTTTTTGCGCTGCTTGCGCCATGGTGTCTGCGCTAATAATCGGTAGGCCCGAGTCGGCTAGCATTTTTTTGCCAAGGTCCTCGTTTGTGCCTTTCATACGAACCACTAAAGGCACATTTAAATTAACAGCCTTGCAAGCGGTTATCACACCGTTGGCAATCGTGTCGCACTTCATAATTCCGCCGAAAATATTGACCAAAATGGCTTTCACTTTAGGATTTTTAAGCATGATCTTAAAAGCTTCAGTAACCTTCTCGGGTGTGGCGCCCCCTCCCACGTCTAGAAAATTCGCAGGCTCAGCACCAAATAACTTGATGGTATCCATGGTCGCCATTGCTAAGCCAGCACCATTCACGAGGCAGCCAATATTTCCGTCTAAACTGATGTAAGCCAAATCGAATTTAGAGGCCTCAATCTCAGCCGGATCCTCCTCATCTAAATCCCTGTAAGCAACAATCTCTGGGTGCCTGAAAAGGGCATTGGAGTCAAAATTGAATTTAGCATCAAGCGCTTTAATACCGCCGCTTCCCTCCAGGATGAGCGGATTGATCTCGGCCAGTGAACTGTCAGTTGCTTGGTAACACTCATACAGTTTTTTAAATACATCCATGGCCTGATCAGCCGACCCAGCGGGTACTCCGATACTGGTTGAAACAAACAAAGCTTGCTCGTTTGTTAACCCAATTAAGGGATCAATAAATACTTTCACAATCTTTTCCGGATTGCTATGAGCCACCTCTTCAATGTCCATGCCACCCTCAGAAGAGGCCATCATGGCAACTTTTTGAGACGCCCTGTCGGTAACGATAGATACGTAGTACTCTTTCTTGATGTCTGCTCCGTCTTCAATCAACAAGCGACGTACTTTTTGACCAAGTGGTCCTGTTTGATGCGTAATCAACTGCATGCCTAAAATTTCAGTCGCAAGTTTTTTTACTTCCTCAACGGAACGCGCAAGCTTGACGCCTCCGCCCTTGCCTCTACCGCCGGCATGGATTTGAGCTTTCACAACCCAAACCGGACCTCCAAGCTTTTGAGCAGCCTCTACGGCTTCTTGGACTGTAAAAGCTGGAATTCCACGTGGAACAGGAACTCCAAAATTGCGCAAGATTTCCTTGCCTTGGTACTCATGTATCTTCATAGTCGTTTTGTTTCAATGTTTGTGGCAGGCTTAGCATTGCGATAATAGCCTGAACTTTAGACTTAGCCGTTATCAAATGTATCATGGTGCGACGCACAAATTAGGGTTTTCATCCCATTTTTGTGTTTTTTTCTATTAAAGTAACCATCAATCCTCGCAAAGATCAATCTTAGAAAGGCGCCACCCTCATGACCAAAGTCTTCATTGACGGAGAAGCCGGAACAACCGGGCTTCAAATTCGAGAACGTTTACAGTTGATGGGTGACGTAGAAATAATTTCAATAGCCAGTGATATGCGTAAAAACACATCGGTTAAACAAGAAATTATGCAAAGCGTTGACGTGGTTATTTTATGTCTTCACGATGAAGCGGCTATTGAATCAGTTAAATTAATTGATGCTATCAACGGGTCTAAGCCCAAAATACTTGATGCTTCCACAGCCCACAGAACTGATCCAGAATGGGTATACGGTTTTGCAGAGCTCAATGCAACGCAGTCCTCTCAAATTGCACACGCCTCACGCGTCTCCAACCCTGGATGCTACGCAACTGGAGCTATCGCCTTAATCAGCCCCTTAATCAAACAAGGGATCATAAGTCCCAATACCCCTCTTTGTCTACCCAGTGTGAGCGGTTATTCAGGGGGAGGCCGCCCCATGATTGAGGAGTTTGAGGGTTCGCCTTCTCCTCGTTTTGAAGCTTATGCGCTTGGTCTATCGCACAAACACATGCCAGAAATCATGAAATACACGGGGCTTTTGACCTCCCCTATTTTTGTTCCCAGCGTGGGCAGTTTTCGCCAAGGTATGCTTGTTCAGTTGCCCCTTCATTTAAGTCAGTTAAGTGGTAATTTCACTGGAAAAGATATTTTTCATGCTTTAAAACTTCATTACGAATCTGTTTGCTCATCTGAGCACCCAGTTGTTCGCGTCCGCTACGCGGACCCAACTGAAAAACTAAGCGCTACCCAACTAGCGGGGACAGATGAGATGGTTCTACACGTTTTTGCAAACGACAGTAAACACCAAGCCGTACTGTTCGCGCAATTCGATAATTTAGGTAAAGGCGCGAGCGGAGCGGCCACTCAAAATTTAAAACTAATGCTAGGATTGTGACTCTTTAAAGTAACTGCCATCCACAACAAATCGATGGTAGAGTTAGAAGGAGGCGTTATGTTTAATTTAAATAAGGCAGTAGATAAACGTCTTAAGACAGATCGTATTCGTCCTTGTCTGTATAAGTCTCGCCACTAGAACGCTTTGTTTTATTCACCACTTGGTGCACAACCGATGGGGCGAAACCTCTTGATAATAAAAACCGCATTTGCTTTGACTTATCTATTGCGGAGGTTGCTTTTTCTTTAAATTTTTTCTCCCACACCGCTTTTGCCCGTTCAGCCTCTGTGGACTTTAGATCCGTAACCGCTTGTTGTATTGCGCGGGCATCCAGTCCTTTTTCTTGCAACTCTTGGGCAACTCTGGCAAAACCCAGCTTAGCAGAGCGTCTGTACAAAACTGACTCAAGCACTCTTTGCTCATTTATAAAGCCTTTGGTTTGTAACCATTCAAGCACTTGAGCTAACTCCTGGGGGGTTTGTGCGTGATCTTTTAGCTTTTTAGTCAACTCAAGTGTTGAGTGCTCTCTATTAGAGAGCAACCGAAGGGCCCGTCCTTTTAGGGACGGACCCGGCTGTGGCTTTTTGTTTTGATACATCGGCGCAAGAACACTTTATGCGTTCGTCTCTTTCTCATTTAAAGCGCTTTCGCCGGCAAGCACATCTGCGGCTTCTTTAGCCGCTTTTGCTTTTGCAGCCTTCCCCTTAGGTTCTTTAATCTCTTTGGCATGTGGCGTTGCCACATCCTCTGAATCATCTAAGCCATCAAACCCAGTAACGGGCTCCAACAGCAAAGGCACTCCAAGGGATTCGCGCACCTTGTTTTCAATTTCAAAGGCAAGCTCTGGATTTTCGCGTAAAAATTCTCTAGCGTTGTCTCTACCCTGCCCAATTTTTTCACCGTTATAAGCATACCAAGCACCCGATTTTTCGATAATTCTTGCATTCACACCAAGATCGATGATCTCGCCTTGCCTGCTTATGCCCTCGCCAAATAAGATATCAAATTCCGCTGTTTTAAATGGAGGGGCTACCTTATTTTTGACCACTTTAACTTTAGTCTCATTGCCTACAGCGTCCTCGCCTCTCTTAATGGTGCCGGTGCGTCGAATATCTAAACGCACAGAGGCATAAAACTTAAGCGCATTTCCACCAGTCGTTGTCTCAGGGCTCCCAAACATAACGCCAATTTTCATACGGATTTGGTTGATAAAAATGACAGTGCAGTTGGTCTTTTTAATGCTCGCCGTTAATTTTCTCAATGCTTGGCTCATCAAACGCGCTTGCAATCCAGGTAAGGAATCCCCCATTTCGCCCTCAATCTCAGCTCTTGGAGTTAAAGCGGCTACAGAGTCAACCACCACCAAATCTACAGCCCCTGAACGAACCAAGCTGTCCACTATCTCAAGCGCTTGTTCTCCCGTGTCAGGTTGACTTATCAAAAGTTCTTGCAAATTGACGCCCAGTTTTTGTGCGTATTGAACATCAAGCGCGTGCTCTGCGTCTACGAAGGCACATGTGCCTGCTTGGCGTTGCATTTCGGCAATAACTTGCAAGGTTAGGGTAGTCTTTCCAGAAGATTCCGGGCCGTAAATTTCAATAACACGTCCCCTGGGCAGGCCACCTACCCCCAAAGCTACATCCAAGCCTAGAGACCCGGTGGAGACGACTTGAATGTCCTCAATGACTTCTCCCTCTCCAAGGCGCATGATGGTGCCCTTACCAAATTGCTTTTCAATTTGAGCCAATGCAGCTTGTAAAGCTTTTCCTTTTTCGCTAGTTGCTGGGGCGCCTTTTGTAGCTGATTCCATGGTGTTTCCTTTTGATTGAATGAGTTGCTCTGAAGCAATTAAGTATATGTAAATTTAGACAGACTGTATGCCTAGGCAGTACTTTATCTCACTTTGTACCGCTTAATCAATAGTAATTTTAGTCAATTTACTTTACTATATGGATCATGGAGACACAGTATTCAAGACATCAAGATTGGCGTCAGATTCATTTGGGTCGTTTGCTGGGGGAGGCGATGCGTCGATTTGACAAGCGGGTATTAGGCTTGATGTGTAACGACCCCGAAGTACCCCTCGCTCTGTCGAACTTAGCTGCCCGGGAACAAATCAGTGCTGCGCACATCCACATCACCCGGCATTTGGCAATGGAGGGCTCTCGTTTAACTGAACTGGCCCAAAGCGCTGGGGTCACAAAGCAGGGTATGGGTGAGTTGGTAAATCAATGCATGGCGTGGGGCTTGGTTCAACGCGACAGTGATCCAAGGGACTCTCGAGCAAAAATAATACGGTTTACACCTACAGGAATCAGTTGGTTAAAAGCATTTGAGCGTGCGGTTAGAGTCGCGGAACAAGAGTTTTACGGTGAAGTCGGAAAGGAAGTTGCCACCGTTACAGAACTGGCACTTGAGGTATACACACAAGAACAGTTGAAACAAAACACGATTGCTTAAAAATCAACCTAACTTTTTTGACTCATATCAAGTTGTAATCTCTCCCGCTCAATGGCGCGATTAACACCCGGCGCCTCACTCACCCGTTGAACAAAGCTCCACAGCAATGGGAATTCGCTGGGGGAGATTTGTGCCATAGTTCCCCAGCGCATCAGCGTTAAAGCATACACATCAAGCGCGCTGATGCGGTCGCCCGTTAGCCACTCCTTCCCGAGTTGGTGACTGTCTTGTACGTATTTTTGAAGTTCATTCAAATGCGAACGGTACTGTGAAACAGCAAAATTTTTAATCTCTTTTTGAGATACCTCGTGATCAGTAAACTTCCTGGGCAAAAAAATATGCATAAAAGTCGAGTGCATGGTGTTGTTCATCCAGGCAAATATCTCAAGCGCTTTGGCACGCTCTGCAAGGTTGGAGGGTAAAAAGTAGGCATGGCTAAACTTAGCCTCTAAATAAAGAGTAATCGCTATTACTTGTGTAACCACCAATTCGCCGTCTATCAATACTGGCACTTGACTGCGAGGATTAATCTGCTTGAAAGCGGGTTCATACTGTTCACCTTTGTGAAGCTTGAGCATGATGGGCTCAAACTCAATGTTCAGTGTTTCTAGTAGAGCGTGCGGAACAAAGGAACAAGCCCCTGGTCCGAAATACAGTTTTAGAGTCATATTAATTTAAGGGATAGATTTTGGTTGAATATGTTTATCATAGTTCTAAAAAGCTCACTCCTCGGGGGGGTGGATTCTATCTACGTCCCCTTTTTGGTCTGATTTGATCACCGTTACAGTTTCAGCTTCTATCTCCTCCAAAGCTCTCACCGATTGTCCCATTTGCTTTGTTTTTAAAACACTGCTTTGGAAAAATCCACTAGTCCAGCTCCAAATCAAAAGATTAACTAAGACCCAGAAAATCAACGCTGAATAATTCGATTTTGTAATCACTCAATCCCCCACCAGACTTTAGGCTTCATCAGCTCAGCCCTCAAAGCCCAAAAGACTTACCTCATCGCTTGCAACGTTAACGAGGCCTTTGTCTGTGAATATAACCAATTCGCCGCTTTGATTTACACCTTGCGCACGACCACTAACGCCGTTAGACATCAAAACCAGCTCTCCCCTCAATATATCAAAAGAGTTGTATTCTTCCACAAAATCAAAAAATCCTGAACGGCAAAACCGCTGCACGTAATTAATCACATTGGGTACGATTTTTAGTAATGCTTTTTGAGCGTCTGTGTTTGGGTCCAGATCTTTAATTCCAACACCAGGCCTTTTAAGATCGATGCCTTGGGGAGCAACAATGTTGATCCCGATCCCAATGACGCAGTATCTGGTCTCATCTTGGACGGCACGGTTCATGACGTTTGACTCAATGAGTATTCCACCTAGCTTTTTAGCCGCACTCGGTGGGCCTACCCATAAATCATTTGGCCATTTGAGAGATATTGCCAAATTTCCCAAAGGATCTAGCGCCTTTAGTATGGCCAATCCAACCACCAAAGAAAGTCCGGACCAATGCACGGGCGCTAAATGCAGACCTAAAGAAAATGTGAGGGATTGACCCTGCTTAGAGTGCCAAACTTTGCCCCTCCTGCCCTTACCTGCAGTTTGTTCGATTGCCAAAAGCAAAATAGACTCTTCACGCCCACTTTTGGCTCTTCGCATCAGCTCATCGTTGGTGGAGTTAACCGTTGGGAGCACCTCTATTTGAAATCCTTTCAAATTTATCTCAACGGCTTGCTTTATCTCCTCGACTGGCCAGATCATATAGTTGAGTTAGTTATTTAGTCTTAGGAGACAACAAAGTGCCGCGACAATTTTTAGCTCCACACCAACAAGGAAACTCTGCTTTGAGTGCTTTCGTATAGGGCTCATCTATAGTCAACCCATAATCGTAAGTCAACTCCTGCCCAGATTTAATTTTCTTGATTGCTTTAATAAAAATTTGCTCCCCTATTTCATCGGCCTCACAATTTGGCGCGCAGGAATGGTTGATCCAGCGCGATGCGTTCCCGCCCACCCCCCCGTCTATAAC
>DAIUEA010000004.1:0-20057 GCA_036845365.1 Limnohabitans sp.
GCAGTATCGTTGCTCTCTTGGGCTCTAATGGTTCTGGTAAAACAACTACTTTGAACGCCATAGCAGGCCTGGTTAAACCCACTCAGGGAGAAGTGCAATGGAGGGGCGAATCTATCACGGGCGTTCAAGCTTATTCTGTGGTGCGTCGGGGCATTGCACTGTCTCCGGAGGGTTGGCATTTGTTCACTCAGCAAAGTGTGGAGAAGAATCTTCTTTTAGGCGCAACGAGCCAAACAGACACTAAAAAAATTGCACACCTAATTGAGCGGGTTTACACTTACTTTCCAAGACTGAAAGAGCGTCGCCTTCAGCGCTCAGGGACCCTGTCAGGCGGCGAGCGCCAAATGTTAGCGGTGGGCAGAGCACTGATGAGTGACCCTAAACTCTTGATGTTGGATGAGCCAAGTCTGGGTTTGGCACCAGCGATTGTGGAGTCCATGTATGAAACTCTAGCCGTGCTTCATAAAGAGGGCTTGACCCTTCTCATCGCAGAGCAATCTGTGCAATTGGCGCTCGAGTTTGCACAATACGCTTATGTGTTACAAACTGGTGTGACTGTGCTCGAGGGAAATGCAAAGGACTTAATCTCTGACCCTCAGGTTCGCAAAATTTATCTGGGTTTAACAACGTGAAATCATCAAATTAGTAGACTCCTTTAAATAATTACTTTACAAGCCACAAGACCTATCATGATTCAAGCTCTTAAACTCAAACTGAAATCGGGCGCACCGGTGGTTGCTATAAACATAGGTGGCAACAACGTAGATATTATTGATAGTCTTAAGAAATTTGGCGCTGACTTGGCATTTATAGACTGTGAACGCACCGGAATTGGTTTGGATGTGGCGACCAATTTAATCAGGGCCTGCAGAGCCGCTGCCTTACCGTGTGTGGTGCGTAGTTGGTCACGTGCCCCGGAGGTGATTGTTCAGTACCTTGACCGACAGGCCGATGGAGTCGTGATCCCGCATGTAGACACAGCGTTAGAGGCGCAGAATTTAGTGAAATTAATGCACTATGGCTGCAGTGGACATGTAGAAAATAAATTATTGATCGTACAAATAGAAACTCCTGAGTCCGTTGAAAACATAGAGTCGATGTCCAATGTTCAGGGGGTTGATGTTTTTTTGATAGGGCCCAATGATTTGTCGTATGAAATGACGGGCAAACGTGGCCATATCAGCCCGCCCGTAGAGGAGGCTATCTCCAGAGTCGCTCAGGTTCTTCGACAAAAGGGTATTCCTTTTGGGATGCCGTGTAAGAACTCAGATTTTGAGAAATTTCAAGCAATCGGTGCCAATTTCATTTACTACCCAATTGAGTGGATTATTGAGTCGGGCATGCAAGAGATGAAACAAGCTTTTGCCAAGTAATGGATTCAAAACAAATTAAAACCAGTCTTATAGCGGAGTTTTTTGATGAACGATTTACTCACCAAAGGTGCGCTGGTCTAAGACGGATTTGGGCATGCGCATTGAACTGCGGGTGTTCAAGTGCGAAACGGAAAAATCACAAATACAGATAAACCCACCTAGGGGGCTAAAAATGCAGTGAATGCCGAGGGTCTCTCGTTCATGGGGGTATTGATATTTGGTATTGCACCATTTACGGCTCATCTGAGAGAGACGATGCTTAAAAATCTGTCCTACGTCGAGGGTATGGTCGAGGGTATGGATTTGATTGATTTCTAACGGGAGTCAACTGGGAGTTAGAGACCTTTGACAGATTCGTTGAAGCGGCTCGCGCAGACATGTCGCTCTTTGACCCCAAAGCGGTGGGTACGTCGAGAATTAAAGAAGTGAAAGAACTCCCTGGTGACACATCGCGGATGATCAGAGAACCAAGGGTTGTAGACGGCATTTGGATCAATGGTGTGCCTGTCCAATGTGGGTGCGATTATTAATATGATGACGCTTGGCCCGGCGAAGTGCTCAGTTCGTTTGACACATAAGAGACATGCCCAGTTTCATCTATGTTGATCGCACTACCGTGTAAAAGGGTTAACCCTAGACTAGGTCCTTTGAAATAGGGTAATTGGTTATTGACTAAGGGATCTGTAGAAATTAAAGTTCTTTTGGTTAAAGGCTATGTCCATCATATGGATTTTTTATATTTTTTTAAACGCATGGTCAATTTATGAAAATCAATCTAACCCCTCCAATTGTTGAAACTATTTCCTCCAGTCCGTTGTTAAGTCCAACTAAGCGTGATTTACTAAAAGTCGGAGGAGGTCTGGCCGGTATTCTTGCATTCCACCAGGCCCCAGTTTTTGCACAAGCTCAGGCCAAGAGCATGATCGTTGCGCACATGAATCCTTTGCCAGAATCAGGCGCAATAGGGATGGATTTTTTAGCCAAGGCCATCAGCGAGCGCTCAAAGGGCGAGATTGCGGCAGAGTTTAAAGGTGCAACGCTTCTTACTAAAGAAATTGATGTGATGAATGCTGTCAAGGCGGGTAACGTTGCGATCGGATCTCCCGCTGGAGGCTCTGCAACTCTTTTCCCAGAAATGGGTGCTTTTATTGTCTCTTATCTCATTAGTAGTTATGAGCAAGCTTACAAAATCTTGAACGGCAAAGTAGGCGATCGTTTGGACAAGATTTTTCAAGAAAAGTACGGCGTAAAGATTTTGTATTTCTATGATTTCGGATTCCGTCATTTTTGGTTAAACAAGCAACCTATCACCCAGCCTAAAGATTTGCGAGGAATTAAGTTGCGTGTACAGCCTTCCAAAGTTTTTGCTGATTGTGTCAATGGTCTTGGAGCAGTGGCAGTACCCATGCAATGGAATGAGGTGATCACTGCCGCCCAACAAGGTGTGATCGACGGTGCTGATTTACCTGTCGTTAACATGGTCACGCTTAAAGCTTATGAGGTCAGTAAGTATTACTCTATGACTTATCACAACTACGGCTCTACTTTGGTGGGGATGAATTTAGGTATTTGGAATTCGCTGCGACCTGAGCAACAAAAAATGATTACCGATGCATCTCGGGAGGCTCAAAACGTGGTTAGAAAGTTAACTGAGGATGTTGACAACCTCGAGGCAGCTAAGAGAATGCTGGAGCCTCACGGTATGAAAGTCAACGCGCCTGACTTGGAGCCTTTTAAGGCCCAGGCGCGTGCGAAGATATGGCCCGCATATCAGGCGCAGTACGGCGCTTTATGGGATGAGATTGTTGCTACTAAGTAAGCTTTAACTATGCGCTTACTTCACAGTGTTTGCCAATTTTTTTTGGCAATGTTGGTGTTCATATGTATCGGAGTCATGATCTGTGGGGTCTTACTGCGCTATGTCCTGGTCCCCATCACGAATTGGCTAGATATAGATGCGATTGGATTTTTCTGGGTTGAGGAGGTTGGTGAACTGACCTTAACATGGTTGGTCATGATCGGCGCCGCAGTGGGAGTGGGTGAATACAGCCATTTTTACTTAAGCGTTCTCACTCATAAACTCAAACCAGGTGCGCAAAAAGGCTTAGCTATATTTAATCAGTTGTTGATCACTGTCTTTGGCAGTGTCGTAGGAGTTATTTGTTTTAATTTATTTGTACTCAATAAAAGCCTGACCTCTCCTGCGCTAGAAATGAGTCTGGGCCTTTATTATTTATCTGCAAGCGTGGGTGGGGCGATTATGACGGTATTCGCCTTAAACAATTGCAGAAAAATCATTTTGAATCAGAGTCCAAATATTACACAAGGACATTAAATTATGGCGCTCAGTGTAATGGGAATTGTTTTTGTATTGACAATTCTTCTGTCTCTACCGATTGTCTTCTCGCTCGGTGTGACCGCTTTAATAGGGTTGCTTGTTGCTGGTTTGCCCCTTCAACAACTCGGCTCAACCATCGTGAGTTCCTCGCAAAGTTGGGTTTTACTCGCCATTCCCTCTTTTGTCTTTGCAGGCAGTGTGATGGAGCGTTGCGGGATGTCAAACGCACTGGTCGAGTTGGCAAGAGCGCTAGTCGGTTGGCTAAGAGGAGGACTTGGGGTATCGGTCATTGTGGTTTCGTACTTCTTCTCCGATATTTGTGGCTCCAAAATGGCGGAGGTCTCAGCGCTGAGCAGTGCGCTCATGCCAGCACTTAAAAAATCTGGCTACAAGGCCGAAGACGCAGCCTCCTTGATCGCTAGCGGTACAGCCATGGGAATGTTAGTGCCGCCCGCTATTTTTATGATTGTGATCGCAGCCGTAACCAATCAATCAGCCGTCACGCTTTTTCTAGCTGGTTTTGCACCTGCTGCAGTTATTGGCCTGTGTCTATGCGTGCTGGTATTGATTCAAGCACATTTTTTAAACTGGCCTAAGGACGCTGCTTTGAGCATGAATAAGCTTTTGCAGGCCTTGAGAGTTGCCGCAGTGCCGCTGGTTATTCCAGTGGTCATATTGGGTGGCTTTTATTTGGGCGCTTTTACAGCAACGGAGGCGGGAGCGATTGTTGCGCTTTATTCCTTATTGGCTGCTAAGTTTCACTATAAGAACATAACATGGCGTGAGGTGTACGTTATTGCATATCAAAGCGGAGTTACCACCGCAACGGTGATTTATCTCATCGCAGTAGCCACAGTATTTCAGTACCTTCTTGGTATCTCAGGGGTACCGAAATTATTTGCAGAAATATTATTACCACTCGAAGCCTATCACTGGACCTTTTTACTAGGGGTTGCAGCTATCACGATGCTTTTTGGAATGGTATTGGAGGGTTTGCCCGCTGCGGTGGTCCTAATTCCCGTCGTATTCCCCATTGCTGTGAAATTAGGAATCAATCCGATTCACTTTGATATTGTACAAACCGCTGCGGTTGGGATAGGTCTTTTTCTTCCACCCATGGGAGTTGGGCTCTTGATGACGCTGAAGTTTGCAGAGATTGGAGTCTGGCAGCATCTAAAGTACTACTGGTCTTACTTACTCGCGTTGCTGGTGGGTTTGATATTGATCATTGTTTTCCCAGAGTTCTCGCTTGCACTTCCCAGGAGTGCGGGCTTAATTCGTTGATTTTCTTTCATAAACAGTTTGTGGAGAGCATCGTCAATGGACTATGTCAACGTCCCAGTAGATCCGGTTTGTCAACCAATTAGGGCGCTTCCAGAAAAAGCGATTGATTCACATTTTCATATTTTTGAATCTCAATCCCGTTATCCTTTTACGCCTGATCGCTCTTTTACACCCGTTGAATCTACATGGAGTCAGTATGAGCACTTGATGCACAGTGCAGGGTTTAGGAGAGGGGTTTTGGTACACCCCTCGGTCTATGGATTTGATCTCTCCTCTTTTAAGGACTTGCTTGGCGCACATCCTCAACAATTGCGCGGAGTATGCGTACTCAAACCCGATACCAGCGACTCCGAGATTGAGCACTTGAACAGCCTAGGTGTAAGAGGCGTCAGAATCAACATCATCTATGCAGGCGGGAGTCAACTCGAGGATGCCAAGAGGCTTGCAGACTTAATTAAGCCTTTTGGGTGGCATCTTCAGTTCTTGGTGGACGTATCTCTTAAACCAGATACACCGGTTTGGGCCTCTAGGCTTGGAGTACCCGTTGTCTTTGATCATTTTGGGCATCCCAGCAATTTTGATGTAGCAGATCCTGGCTTTCAAAATCTCTGTGCTTGCGTGAGAGATGGCGTAGGATGGGCAAAGTTATCGGGTGCTTATCGATTTGCAAAAACGGCGACCCACACACATTCTGTTCAACGCCATGTAGACGCCCTTTTAGGCGCAAACGTTAACTCTTTGATTTGGGGCACCGATTGGCCTCATACCCAAATCATTGCGCCTATGCCGAACGATGGGGAGTTGGTGGATGATCTTTATCAATGGTTGCCGGACGCTCAAGTGCGAGAGCAAGTGCTGATAGCAAATGCTGAGCGCTTGTACGACTTTTGAATTGGAGAACGGATTAGAGGGTGTACTCAGCGCTGAGCGGAGGAAATTGTAAAAATAGCATCTCACTGGTTAAGTCTTGCGTGTGGACTGTGTAAGGTGCATTTTCTTTGGTAATAAAGATATTCTCATGAGGAGCGAGGTGATAGGCTGCGTGGGTGATCGAGCCAGTCATAACGAGTAGATAAGCAGAGGTCGATAGGTTTAAGAAGTCTAAAGTGAACTGGCTGTGGGGGGGCATTCTTATCTGCGAGATACCCAGGCCAGTACTTTGATCTGTGTGAATGTCTAAGCGCTGAGGACGGCCCAAATCCACTAGTTCCTCCAAGCTTAAAAGATCTAGACTCTCAGTGGTGTGATGGTGCTTGGGTCCTTTGACGAGCTCGCTGATTTTCTCGGGTATAAATTTAGCGCCTGGGTCTCTTTGACTGCGAAGCGTAATGTAATGTAAGCCTTGAGCGCCGCTCACCAAGGGGCCGTAACCTGTGAATGCACCTGCATAATGGACCACACAAGGTTTGATTTCATGTTTACCAATGCTCCCGCTCCCAGCGATGAAGACTTGAAATTGGTTTTGAATGTGAAAATGGGTTGGATTTACGATAGTCGGTAATTGCTCGACCAAGTAAGACTGGGGAGAGAAGGGCAGATCGGATGGGGTATTGATGAAGTCACCCCGCCAGTACTTCATCCCGTTGTAGAGTGCATTAAAGTGCCTGTTTTTGAGTTGAGTAGAGGTGGTACCAATCATCAGCATAAATGACAATCTTTCAAAGTTTTAGGGGACGAGGGGGATAAATCTATTTTTCTCTATTTTTCTCTATTTAAGCGAAAGTAATTAAAACCCTAGTGACAGGATAATCTTAGTAAAGATGGCTTTCAATGAGAAAAAACCCAGGGAAAGTCGCATGCTACAGGCAAGGGAGTGCGGCTGAAAACTTGGGCTAGTCTATCCTTAACACTTTATAGCCTACCGCACCCGCTACTGATCATTTATCCTGATACTGTGCTGTTCTCTACCGCCTCCCTTACCCAGTGATCTTTGCAATAACGGTTGTCCTGACATGTGAAAACTCCATTTCGACCATAGAATCAACCCATATTTTTAGTCGGACAAAAAATGCAGTTTCATATTAATGGATTTACACCTGGTGACCCCGATCTACATATTGCCTCCACACATTACCGCAGAGCCGGGGATCCATTGCCCCAAACGGTTGATGTGCTGATTGCTGGCTCCGGTCCTGCGGGGCTGTGTTTGGCGGCCCAACTCTCTAAGCTCCCTCAGATCAGCACCATGCTTGTTGAGCCAAAGGCGGGCCCAATGGAGAAAGGTCAAGCAGACGGTATCAGTGTTCGCTCTATGGAGATGTTCCAAGCCTTTGGTTTCGCAGAAAAGGTGATGCGCGAGTCGGTCTGGATCAATGAAACAACTTTTTGGGGAGCCACACAAGACCAGCAGTTACATAGACAAGCCCGAGTTCAAGACGTGCCAGACGGTATCTCAGAGATGCCCCACGTATTGATCAATCAGGCACGCGTTCATGACATGTTTCTCGACATCATGCGTCAATCGCCCAACCGACTTGAGCCAGACTACTGTTTAAGAGTCAAGGACTTAAGGGTAGATCCGACAGTTACTCAGTTTCCCGTCACCGTTACCCTTGAGCATACCGATCCAGCAAAGGAGGGGCAAACCACGACGCTGCGCGCTAACTATGTGGTTGGTTGTGACGGTGCGCGCTCTAGTGTGCGCACAGCCATTGGCGGTGCATTACACGGAGATGCAGCCCACCACGCATGGGGCGTGATGGATGTTTTGGCCGTTACTGATTTCCCTGATTGGCGTATGAAGGCTTTTGTCCGCTCTCACAGCGACGGTGTTTTGATGGTGTTGCCCCGCGAGGGTGGTCACCTTGTGCGTTTGTATGTAGAGCTTGACCGTTTAGGGGAGAATGAGCGAGCTTCAGACCGCGGGATGGGCGCGCAAGATATTATTGCTAGGGCGCAACGTATCTTTCACCCTTACAAATTAGACGTAAAGGAGGTGGTTTGGTCCTCGATTTACGAAATTGGTCACAGGTTGACCGATAAATTTGATGACGTTCCAATCGATCAAATTGCTACGCGTACGCCGCGCGTCATGTTGGCAGGTGACGCCTGTCACACTCATAGTCCAAAGGCTGGACAAGGGATGAACGTGTCTATGGGAGACACATTTAACCTTGGATGGAAACTTGTTTCTGTCTTAACGGGTCGCGCCGACCCAGCGCTGTTACATACTTACTCAGCGGAGCGAAGGGCCGCAGCAAAGGGCTTGGTAGATTTTGATCATAAATGGGCACGAGTAGTTGGTGAGAAGGGTGAGACCACTGAGCTAAGTCAAGCAGGCGACTTGCCCCGGGTTGCAAGAGAGTTTGTAAATAATTTACCATTTACATGTGGACTGACCATTCAGTATGAGCACAGCGCTTTGACCGCATCCACAGCGCATCAACATCTTGCTCTAGGTTTTGATTTAGGCAAACGCTTTCACTCAGCCCCAGTCGTGCGTTTGGCCGATGCAAAGCCTCTTCATTTAGGGCATTGTGTTGAAGCGGATGCGCGTTTTCGTGTGTTTATTTTCTCTCCAGCAAAGGACAGTGGCGCGTTGTTAGGGGAAGTCTCAACTTTATGCGAATGGTTGGAGCATCATCCAGACTCACCCATTAGACGTCACACCGCTTTTGAGGAGGACGTGGATGCAGTGATCGATGTGCGGGCTGTATTTCAACAAGAATTTCGTCAACTCGAGTACGGGGCGATGCCCCCTTTACTGCGCCCGCTCATAGGTCGGTACGGACTGCGAGACTATGAGAAGGTGTTTTGCTCAGATTTGAAGCGGGGGGAGGATATCTTTGATATGCGGGGCATCAACCGCGAACAAGGGTGCGTTGTGATCGTAAGACCCGATCAGTATGTTGGCCATATACTGCCCTTAAGTGCACGTTTAGAGTTCACTGAGTATTTCTCAGCAATACTGCGCCTGAGGGGTTGATTCTAAAAAAGGCATCTCCCACAAAGCCTGTCAAACCAGTGCTCCCTAGTCAGTGAGCAAGCTGACCATATTTAGATGGTGAGATTTAAACTGCGGGAAGTACTCTTGGATCACTTCAACCCACTGAGATTGTTGATCGAGAATTTGTTTGTATTCAAACTCAAACTCCTGAAGCTCATTGATTGAATACTTCCTCACATCATTTTTAAAAGAATAAAGGGCATCTGGGTCATGAGATTCAGCCAACAAAAGCTCTACTTCATCTAAAGAGCCGGGTATTTTATCTAGTTCAACATAGGACTGACCGATTTGCTCCAAAGCGTCTAGCAGATCGAAAACTACATTTTGATAATCCAAAGATGTGAATTGGCGCATGTAGTCTTCGTAAAACTTTTCACCCATTAAAAGCGACCTATTTGTTTTAGCGTCAAACGCAAAAAGACTGCTTCTCCTGCCAAGACCGGCGCATAAGATTTGTTTAGTCTCAAGATTAATAAATAAAAAAGTGGGCTGGTAAACATTGTCAATCAAAGCTCTTTTAAGAATGGGGTATACATCAACGAAATCTTGAAATGTCTCATAGTCTTGATCAACCAGATACACGATTAAAAGGTGAGAGTCAAAATGAGGCCCATATTTTTCAGTCAACCATTGGTGGTCTTCAAAGGTAAATGCGGGTAGATTTTTCCCGTCCATCCATTTTTTAGAATAAACATCAACTACGTGCCCCTCATTTTCTAATCTTTCAATCAGATGCATTGCCTTCAGTGTGCTGGTGCTTGAGATCATGCGGGAGCTCCTAGTGTGAAGTGGAGTTACCAGTCTATGCTTTAAATATTTCAGAACTTTGAATGTTTGGGGTTATATTTTCAAAGAAAAAATTTGACACCTTAAAGTTTATTTATTGAACAATCAAAGGAAGAAATAGCAACCCTCTAAACTCACCAAACCTAACAGATCCAATTTGCGAACTAGCTACGAACTAGCGACCAGAGGTCTCAAAGACTTAGATTAAAGAAAAGAAGAAAAAAATTGAAGTAATCCAAAAGATCTCAAACAAGGATCGTTTTCATGTGGTTTGAGAATCAAACTCACGGGTAAACACTGCAAGCGCGTAAGTACTAAAGTGTTTAAACATCCGTCAAAACAAAGTTATACATAGAAATAGTTGAAGAACTATTTTTGATAAAAAAAGTCTATCCATAGTAAATCGCTTAAAACCTGTTGTGACTTTAGATCATAAGTTTTAATGTGCAGCTGTTGAGTTATTTGAGTTATGTGAGTTATGTGAGTTCTATGAGTTCTATGAGTTATCTGTTAATAATATATATTTCAAATTTTTAATCTTGAAGAACACTATTTAATTAAGTAAAACCCTTATAGGTGCTAACCACAGGCTCTCTAAATTCAAACCTCTTTAGATTCCATAGCTTAGTTTGTTTTGAATTTAAATCATTTAATCGGATTTTGAATGAGAGCGACAGAGCAAGAGCCCTTTTTTTATTCATTAATAAAAAAATGAAATCAAAAATATTGAAAATAGAGCGTCATGCAAATGACATGTTATATTTAGGCAAAATTTAAAGAGGCATTCCACATGAAATTAACAAGACGCAACCTAATTAAAACCACCTCGGAGCTCGCTGCCCCTTGGATAATCAACTCAGCTAGAGCACAAAAGGCTGAATTCAGCGTTAAATTCGGTAGTAATTTACCAGCGACTCACCCCCTTAATTTACGAGCCGCTGAGTTGGCAGTCAAGCTAAAGTCTGAATCAAAGGGAAGAATTGATCTTCAAGTCTTCCCTTACAACCAGTTGGGTAACGATACCGATATGCTCTCCCAGTTGAGATCTGGAGCGCTTGACTTTATGACGTTGTCTCCGCTTATTTTGGGGACTTTGGTGCCGGCTGCGCAAATTAACGGAGTCGGATTTGCCTTTAAGGACTACAACCAAGTTTGGGCCGCCATGGACGGAGATTTAGGCGAACATGTGCGCCAACAAATAGCTGCTACGGGAAGCATATTTGCGTTTGACAAGATTTGGGACAACGGATACAGGCATATTACAAATAGTGTTCGCCCAATTACTGCACCCGACGATCTCAAGGGTTTAAAGCTACGTACTCCACCCGGTCCGATGTGGGTGTCTATGTTCAAAGCTTTAGATGCATCTCCAACCCCCTTAAACTTTGCAGAAGTTTACTCGGCACTGCAAACCAAAGTTGTTGAGGGACAGGAAAACCCATTGGCGATCGTATCAACGGCAAAGCTAAATGAGGTTCAAAAGTATTGCTCTATGACTGGACACATGTGGGATGGGTATTGGTTTATGGGTAATAAAAAACTTTTTGAGCGTTACCCTGCTGATTTACAAGCTCTGATGACAAAGCTGGTTGCAGAGTTTGCGATGCTACAACGCGCCGATGTTCGCAGGCTAAACGAGAGCTTACAAACCGATTTAAAATCTAAAGGAATGATCTTCAACGACGTCCAAACAGATGCGTTCCGCACAAAACTGCGGGCAGCTGGTTTTTACGCAGATTGGCACAAAAAGTTTGGAGATGAGGCTTGGGCGGAGCTAGAAAAGTACACTGGAAAATTATCATAATAGTAAAATAAATAGGGGTGGCTAACTCAGCTTAAATAGCGGTTGAATAGCGGTTGAATTGAGCTTAATTTTCGCCTATTACCGCAGTTACCGCCCCTATCAATTTTTACCGCTGAATAGCCCCCTTACTTGTGACCTCTTCAAGAGCTTTTATAACCTCTTGAGTGACATCCGACCATTGGTGCTGAGTAGTCTGCCTAAATAGTTTGGCGCTTGGGTACCAAGGGGAGCGCTCAGTGTTTAAAAACCATCTCCAACAAGCATTGGTCTTCAGTAAGATCCATGTCTTTAGACCAAACGCTGCACAAAGATGAGCCGTTGCTGTATCGACTGAGATAATCAGATCCAAATTTTGAGCAATAGCTGCAGTGTCAGCAAAGTCACTTATCTCATGGCTCAGATCAAGTAAAGTGGGACTTTTGCCCGCACCTTGCAGGGCTTGAAGTTCCCTGTTGGGTATCTCCCCTATTTGAAGACTCACTAAATCGATGTAGAGCTTATCTATTTCTTTAAATAAGTGAAGCGCTACGTTGCGTTCTTTATTTCTCTCCCAAGTGTCCTCTTGGTCTGGCCTGTAGCCACTTGACCAAATAAGTCCAACCCGGAGACGTTTAAGCGCAGGACTGGTTTTAGAGCTGAGCTCTTGCGGAGTTTGAGTATTTTGAACTTGCGGATCCTTGTGATCAGACACCTTTCCTAAATAACCTTCGATTCGCAGTTTCCACTCGAGTTTGAGTTCCTCATCCACTTTTAAATAGATAGAAGAGTATTTGTCAATATCTGAGACACTGGAGACACCCAGGGCCAGTGGTAAGCTCATCAAGGGACAGTGAGCATCAAAATGTGCGAGTCTCTCGCCTCTGGAGAATACCTGCACCTGCGGGAAGGAAGACTTAATCAATGACTTAAGCGCAGGCTGAACTTCAATGATGATGTTAATTCTTTTTTCTATTAATGCATTTGCGTACCGAATAAACTGAAGTGTGTCACCAAACCCTTGCTCTGCATGGATTAATAAGACTTCCCCAGCTCCAATGGGCTCACCCGTCCAAAGAGGTTGGTTAAAAGTCCTTTGTTTTTGTTGGTTTTGTTCCTCGTGGTGCTTCCAGCGCCATTCATAGTGAACTAGACCCTTTCTCATATCCCCAAGGATGAGGTAGCTGTGCGCAATGTTCCAATGTGAACGAACATGATCAGGATCAATTCGGAGGGCTATTTCGTAGTAGCGGACAGCTTGTTCGTAGCCGAGCAACTCAAAGCTACAAACTCCCAAGTTGTAGTAGGCCAAGAGATGAGTGGGATCAAGCGCAGTCACGGATTCATAGCAAGAACGAGCAGCAAAATAATCCTTTATTTGGCTTTTCGCAACTCCAAGGTTATAAAGCGCATCAGTCCAATCAGGTCTGAGGTAAAAAGCCTTCTCCAAGGCCTTTATGGACTCCAACACGTTGGCATTAGAAAATTGTGAAATACCTAGGTTGTAATATGCAAATGCATTTTGAGGATCAATTGAAATCCCTCTGACAAAGCATTGAACTGCGCTACTCACATTGCCTAAATGTTGGTGAGTTACGCCCATGTTCAGAATGGCTTTGCCAAAAAGGGGACGAGACTTTGCTGCCAATTGAAAATTGATCAGTGCTTGACCATACTCTTTTAAATCCATAAAGATCAAACCAATATGATTCAACATACTCCAGGGTTTGTAGCCCAACCCCGCAAGCTTTTGGTAGCTCTGCACGGCTTGTATATGTAAGCCCCTTGTTTCGTAGATACGAGCCATGAGTAAAAGAGCTTTGGTTCCCAGTGCCTCGTCCGGCTCTTGCCGACCCTTTTCCTCTCCAACTTGGTTAGCCTGTTTGAACAGCAAACTGCAGCACACCTGGGCAAGACCGGGGAAAGAGAGTTCATTAAAGGGGGCGATAAGCTTATATAGTAAAAGCTCACGCTGAGTAATGCCTTTTGGCGCGCGGGGAAGAGATTTATCCACCCAAAGGATCAACTCTGCCTGTAGAATTTCTGCGTCGCTTGAGTGGAGCTCTAAACCCTGTGAATGTCCGCGAATTTTAGGGATTAAAGTTTTTAGAGTATCCTTTCCTTCAATCTCACCCACAAACCGTGCAGCCAATTCTAGGAAAACTGGTTCCACACTTTTTAAATCATCTAGATCATAAGGCTCAGTAGTCTCATCCATAGGTTTTTCTATTAAAGAAGTTGGGGTGGTTGATCAATAGAGACTGAAAATTCTTGAAACCAGGTCAAAACTGATTTTCACTCATTTACAAAATACTACAACAAACATTTTGAATCAATCCATCGAAAATTTAGAACTCTTTGCCCTAGGGATGACCCTTTTCCCCGACGGAATGATTGCACTCAACATCTTTGAGCCGCGTTACTTGAGTATGGTCAAGCGACACCACCAAAGAGACGAGCCCTTTGGGATTATCACCTTGCTACAAGGCTTTGAGGTAAGCTTGCCGGGTCAGCCTACAGCACTCGCATCGGGTGGGACTTTGGCGAAAATAATTCATTTTGAACAAATACAACCTGCATTTTTCAGGATTCAGTGTGTGGGCTTAAAACGCTTTAAGGTTTCCAAGCGACTGAGCGTCGTTGCTGGTGTGGAGCATGTGAACGCAGATTTAATGGACTTTGATCCTGAAGTTCCCATCCCAAGCGATCTGCAAAACACTGCCGATGCACTGGGAAAATTCATCGTTCACAACCAGCAGCAAGGATTAAAGCTGAACGAGTTTCCCTTTTTCCAGCCCTTTAGGCTTGATGAGTGTGGGTGGGTTGCGAATCGATGGGCCGAACTGCTAACGATTGAACGCCAGCAAAAAGTAGACCTTTTATTGGAGCCTGACCCTTTGCGTAGGCTGCAACGCATTAAAACGATCATGTCATGAACCCAGGTGAGAAGGCTTAAAGGGTTTAGCTTTTGCGCTCAGGGCTCTATCCTTACGTTGAGTTGCACAATTAGTTTGCTCATCAAACTGTATTCAGGCTTTATCAACTGCAGCGCTCCCTCCTGGTCGGATGCAACCAGGCGCCAACCTTGGTTGAGCAGTTGATTTCTAAGTTCGTTGTTGTGGGACAAAAGAGAAATTTCTTTAGAGAGTCTGTCCACGGCTTGTTTACTTAAATTTTTGGGCCCCACTAAGGCATCCCAAACCACTAAGTCGACCCCGTCTCCCTTAACACCTAGACTCGCGAGGCTGGGCACGTTGGGCGCTAATACGCTTTTGCCGGAAGTTATAGCGATTGCTTGTATTTTGCCGCTGTTGACCAGCGGCATCGCAACTCCAACGGGTACCAGTGCCATTTGAATTTCCTCACTCATAAGAGCACCAAGGACCGCTGGGTTACCGGAGTAGGGAACGTGAACTGGATTTAATCCGGGCAAGATTTTTTTTAAAGCCTCCATGCCTAAATGAGCCATCGATCCCATCCCTACAGAGCCGTAGTTCCATTTGTTTGAGCCGTCCTGGGCTGCCTGAAAAAAAGCTTTGCCAGAGGGTAGGTTGTTAGGAGCTACTAAGACCATAGGACTTGTCGCTATTATTGACAAAGGGGCAAAGTCTTGCAAAGGATCAAAGCCGAGGGTGGGATACAAAAGCTTTGCAGTCGTTAGATTGCCATTGATCAACAGACCCAGTGTATGATCGTCCTGGGCTTTTGCAACCATTTGCGCTGCCAAGTTGCCTGCTACGCCCACTCGGTTCTCAATAATAACGGGCTGCCCCAGGGCTCTACTAAGGGGGTCACTCAGTGAGCGAGCAATCATATCGGGTGTAGAGCCCGCTGGAAATCCAACCAAAATACGAACCGCTGATTCTGGCCAAACGTGTGGGGTATATTGAGAGGTTTTTTGAGAGTTTTTTTGAGAGCTGAAGGAAGATAAGGCCTGTGCATTGCACCGCGTATAAAACGAACTTAAAAAAGCACAAAGCAAAAAATAAAAGGCGAGTCGTACTGAGTAAATTTGAATTTTTTTGTTAATCATACATAAGCTTCTAAAGCCGTTAGCGTAATGATACTTTTGAATGGGTCTGACCTAAAAATTTGAACAAGGTGGTTCTAAGCTTTCAAGCCTGCCACACCCCGTAGCCACTTTGCCTTAGCCTGATGCCTAAGTCTACCTCCATATACCGTGCGTCCTCATACGGCATGGGATTGTGTTGTTGGTACAACTGGGGCAACAACCACAGTCCGTACTCTTTTACGAACCGGTTTGACTGTATGCCTGCTTTGTGTTTGTCAAACCTGATATCGGGATCTAGACCAGTCATGCCCACATAAACACAGGGCATGCCTTCCCTATACAAGGGGTTTGATTTCATGAAGCGCCGCTCAAGCAAAACGTCCTTTGACAATTCAACCACATAAACATGGTGATTCTCTGAGAGTTTCATTTTGAAAGAATTGATAAGGTAAGTTTAAATCACACCAACATCTTTTGAACCGATCAACCCCTTGAGCTCTGCGTTTGTAAATTGGCTCTAGCTTAGCTCTCTTGGGTTGAGTACTCCCGCAGCTGCTCGATCGTCACAAAATCCAACGCTCTTTGGTGCGTCGACTCTAGGCGAACAAGGGGGGCTAAACCTGCTGAAAACGCCTCTCTCCACCTGAGCGCACACAAACACCACTGATCCCCGTCTTTAAGGCCCACAAAGTTGTATTCTGGTCTGGGAGTGCTTAGATCGTTTCCCCTCATTTTTGAGAACGAGAGGAATTCATCGCTGATGACTGCGCACACAACGTGTGAACCCAAATCATGCGCGTCGGTGTTGCAGCACCCATCTCTGTAGTAACCGGTCATTGGGTCTAGCGAGCAGGGCACTAAAGGCAGGCCTAATACGTTGAGAGCTTTTTCTGACACAAGTTGTGTTCCTTCTTGGTGATGTGGGGGGAAATTTTTTCAAAGATTAGCAAAGATTAGCAAAGATTAGGAAAAATAAGGAAACTTTATCCTCAAGCAACTGTCAACTTTACAACGGCGTATCTGCTCGTTGCGCTCCTTTTAACTCAGCAAGGTCTAACTCTTCCCCCTCGTGTCCATGAACATCGAGCTTTTGTGCCAATGAGGAGGGTAAGTTTTTGGTTGGTTTTACGCCTAAGGTTTTGAGCATCTGCGCTTGCCTGATCACATTTCCTTTACCTGTGCTTAGTTTACTGAAGGCGTTATCAAAGCTTCCCTGGGCTTGCTTGAGTTTGACCCCCAGCGCGTCTAAGTCCTCGACAAATCCAACTAATTTATCAAACAACTCAGCCCCTCTATGGGCAATATCTTGGGCGTTTTTGCTCTGCGCTTCTTGTCTCCACAAGTGCGCTACGGTTCTCACCACAAATAAAAGTGTGGAGGGACTGACCAAGAGTACGTTCCTCTTCCACGCATCCATAAAGATTTCTTTATCGCTCGATATAGCTAACATAAAAGCTGGCTCAATAGGAATAAACATCAAGACAAAGTCAAGCGATTTGACGCCGTACAAAACCTGATAATTTTTGCCAGAAAGCTCTTTGATATGATTTTTAACCGATTCAACATGCTTTTTTGCAGCCAATCTTTTGATCTCTTGATCCTCTGAGGAAGTAAATTCGTCATAGGCGTTCAAAGACACCTTGGAGTCGACAACCAGGGAGCGTTCCTCGGGAAGATGGATAACCACGTCAGCCTGAGCTTTTGAGCCGTCTTCGCGGCTTTGACTCACCTGTACCACATACTCCTCGCCTTTTCTAAGACCAGAGCCCTCCAAGACCCGCTCGAGTACCAACTCTCCCCAGTTCCCCTGAGTCTTACTTGACCCTTTTAGAGCATTGGTTAGGTTTTTAGCTTCGGCACTTAAATTTTGGTTCAAAGTGACCAGTTGTTTAACCTGTTCGGCAAGCGCCGATCTGTCCTTTCCCTCTTTGACGTAAACGTCTTCAACCTTGGTTTGAAACTCAGTGATCTTAGTCTTCAAAGGATCTAAGAGTTGGCTCAGGCGAAGATGGTTATCGTCTGAGAATTTTTTAGACTTTTCCTCTAATATTTCTTGAGCCAAGTTCTTGAATTGATCCGTTAAGCTCTCCTTTGCCTGCAAAAGAAGGTTGATCTTCTCAAGAGAACTGGTCTGCTCGTGTTCAAATTGAACCCTTAGCTCTGCAAGTGATGTAATGGATTTGTTGAGGCGCTCTTTAGTTATTTCGTGATTCTCAGACTCTCTTGCTCTTTCTGTGCGAGTTAGTTGGTGGGCTTCCTTTTCTGCCTCAAGGTGTGCAAGCAAAGCGCTTTTTTCCCCTTTGGTTTGATTGAGTTCTTTTTGGTTGAGAGACAACTCCTCTTGAAGTCTGAGCAGATTGGCTTTTAAGTGTTCTTGCTCACGCTCTAAGACCTGCAACCGCTCGCTAAGCAAAGCTTGGGTTACATCCCCGTGTAAGGTGTCTGAAGCGGAGAAGGCAGGGGTGTTGCTGGATTTTAGAAAAAAACGACTCAGTAATGTGCCGATCACAACTGCTAATAAAACTGTCGAAAACGCAGCAACAATGAACCAAGCCTGGGAGGAGAACTCTTGCATCTATTGTGTTGAGCCTGGACTTAAGACGTTTTGAGTGATTTGTTGGTTAGCACAAGCTTACCTTTTACGCCCCGGGTACTCATCTGTGCGTACGCCTTTTTTAAGTCGCTAAGATCATAGACGGTATCGATGAGGGGTTTAATTTTTCCCTCCACATACCACTTTGAGAGCTCACTGAGCATGGCCCTGTTGCTTTGGTATTCACGTCTTGAATAGTCGCCCCAAAATACGCCCACAACAGAGGCCCCTTTAAGAAGCATCAAATTAAGGGGTAAGCTGGGGATCGAGCCAGCAGCAAAGCCGACCACTAAGTAGCGCCCCCTCCAAGCAATGGAGCGAAAAGCGGCCTCGGCTAAATCCCCACCGACTGGGTCATAAATGACATTGGGTCCCAAGCCATGGGTTAACGTTTTGATTTGCTCTCTGAAGTTACCGGTTGAATAATTAATGCATTCATCTGCACCAAGAGCCTTGGCTACGGCACATTTTTCTTCACTCGAGGTCGCCGCAATCACGCGCGAGCCAACGGCCTTGGCAATTTGTATTGCAGCTGATCCCACTCCTCCGGCTGCACCTAAGACCAACACAGTTTCACCCGCTTTTAGAGCACCTCGGTCGATAAGTGCATGGTGAGACGTTGCATACGTCATGATAAAACTTGCCGCCTCCTCGGGCGTGAATTTAGGATCAAGGGGCAAACATAGCGATTCAGGTGCAATGGTGTGTGTTCCAAAACCACCTGTGCCGTTTAAACACGCAACGCGGCTTCCCACAGACAAAGTGGAGACTTTGGCTCCAACAGCTCTGACAATGCCCGCGTACTCAGAACCGGGAATAAAGGGTAGTGCAGGTTTGAGTTGGTATTTATTTTGAATAATCAGTAGGTCTGGAAAATTGAGACTTGCAGCCTCAATTTCAATCAAGACCTCGCCCTCGCCGGGGAGGGGGGTTGGGACCTCTTTCCAAACTAAATCATCTACGCCCGTTGTCTGCTCACAAAACCATGCCTGCATGAGTAATCTCCTTAATTTAAAACCTTTTTTCCCAATGATAAGGCCTATTTGATGCGGCTTTGAAGTCAATTCAAGTGCTTTGACCTCAATTTCCTAAATCAAAAGGTTCAAAGTTGAAATTTGGTCATGAGTAAATCTTATAGTGACCCTACAATAGTCTTAATTTAAAGGGGTGTTGATGAAAATACTAGTGTCCAACGACGACGGCTATCAAGCTCCGGGAATAGTTGCGCTTTATGAGGCATTAAAAGATCTAGGCCAAGTCGAAGTTGTCGCACCAGAACACAATAACAGCGCCAAATCGAATGCTTTGACGCTTAACGCTCCTTTGTATGTCAACAAAGCGGCAAACGGATTTAGGTACATCAACGGCACGCCCGCCGACTGTGTTCACATTGCCCTGACAGGTCTACTGGGTTATAAGCCTGATTTAATCGTATCTGGGATCAACAATGGTGCAAATATGGGTGACGATACGATCTACTCTGGCACTGTGGGTGCGGCTATGGAGGGGTATTTGATGGGTATACCTGCTATTGCTTTCTCTCAAGTTAAAAAGGGTTGGGAGCATATTGACGCCGCAGCGGCCACTGCCCGCGCATTGGTGCTGCAACTAAGCGAGGGGCACATCCTGGGCTCCAAACCATGGCTTTTAAATGTTAATGTACCTAATTTACCGTTTGATAAACTGGGCAAGCATAAGATTTGCCGCCTTGGGCGAAGGCACGCTGCAGAGCGCGTCATCACTCAGGAAAGTCCACGCGGTGAACTGATGTACTGGATTGGGGGAGCCGGTCCCGTCAAAGATGATGCGAGTGGCACAGATTTCTTTGCAACTGCTAATGGAGATGTCTCGATTACACCGTTGCAAATCGATTTAACAGAGCACGCTCAACTCTCCTCCTGGAAGAAAGTGTTGGGTTAAGTTGTTTGTGTTAAGTTGGTTGTGT
>DAIUEA010000004.1:20157-22422 GCA_036845365.1 Limnohabitans sp.
CTCTCCTCCTGGAAGAAAGTGTTGGGTTAAGTTGTTTGTGTTAAGTTGGTTGTGTAAAGTTGGTTGTATCAAGTTGCTCGATTCTTTAAGGGCTCTTGGGAGCACAGTGCGAGGTCGAGCTATCAAAACTTGCGATAAGTCACTGATATAAGCCTTTGCTACTTAAATGAATTTTTAATGTGTAACATATTCCATATTTAGCTACCCTTTTGCAAAAAAATTAATTTAAGTTTTATCAGATTAATTAGCCTTAATGAATAAAGAACGACCCAAATTTCCGTTGCAGTTAGATTCTTTAGAGCCGAAAAAAAAACTGAGCTCCCCAAGCGCGCTTGGCATAAAGTCTTTGTCTCAAAAATCAAATCTTAATTTCACAAGTACCAAACCCAGTAAAGTTACTTTTGAGAGCCCAACAGGTGTGGGGTTAGACTCGGCCGCAGTGCGTGAGCATTTAATACGCAAACTGGCTGAGCAAGGCATTGAGGATGAATTTGTACTGAGCGCGATGTTACATGTTGAGCGGCACAAGTTTGTGGATACTGCTCTTGTCAATCAGGCGTATGAGGATACGAGTTTGCCCATTGGTTTAGGGCAAACGATTTCTAAGCCCAACGTCGTTGCGCGAATGATTGAGTTGCTCAGAAGAGGCAAAAACCTCTCAATTAACGGTAAGTTGGGACGGGTGCTGGAGATTGGTACAGGGTGCGGATACCAAGCAGCGGTACTTAGTTTGGTATCCAAGGAGGTTTACAGCATTGAGCGTTTAAAAGGTCTGTTTGACAAAGCCAAAGAAAATCTGAGACCTTTGCGAGTGCCTAATTTGCATTTGATATTTGGCGATGGAATGCTAGGCTATGAGTCGGGGGCCCCCTATAGCGGCATCATCGCGGCCGCGGGGGGGGAGAGCGTTCCACAGGCTTGGCTGGATCAATTGGCCCTGGGTGGAAGAGTGGTGGCCCCTGTGGTTATTCAAAATAAATCTCAGGCTCTTGTTGTTATCGATAAAACTGAGAGCGGCTTTGTTAAATCTTTTTTCGAGCCCGTTCACTTTGTCCCTTTAAAATCGGGGATTAACTAGCACTGCATGGAGACGATTGATGTGCGCAATTAAGCAATCTTTTGATGCAGTCAGGCTCTGTACTGATCAAAAGTTATATTCCACCCTGCTACTTTTAGTAGCGCTGATGGTGTCCGCGTGCTCAAGCACCAAGCCGATCAAGATCCCCGCACCTGTGATAGATCACTCACTTCAAAAATCGGGCGTAAAAGACTCACAAGACGAAACGAGTGCAAAAGCATCAACTTCGCCAGTGGTTGAGTCAACGACCAAACCAGGTTATTACACCGTAAAGTCGGGCGATACATTGATCCATATCTCACTTGATAATGGGCAAAATTGGAAAGATTTGGTGCGTTGGAATAACATTGACAATCCTAATCGAATCGAGGTGGGTCAAGTACTGCGTGTGTTGCCTCCCGATTCAAACGTGAGCGCTGAAGGGGTTGTGGTTAGGCCTGTTGGATCTCAAAATAACCCCACTCCGGCGGTGACCTCTCCAAGTCCCGTTAACTCATCCACTGCATCTGGGTCAAATACTGCAACCACTTCGGCATCAGCACACGCAGCGAGTCCTTCAAGCGGCGTTGGTGGACCAAGTACGGCAAATACGGCAATTGTTAGCGCCCCGTCTTCCCCAGTTCCTCCATCCTCTTCAACTCCTTCAGCTACGTCAACCACGACGTCCACGACGACCTCTCGCGCTGCTTCAACAGGTTCCTCAGACAACGCCCCAGATACCCCCTCTTTCATTTGGCCCGCCTCTGGTAAAGTAATTGTTAATTTTGATGAAACAAAAAACAAAGGCATAGACATTGGCGGCAAATTAGGTGAGCCAGTGCTAGCAGCTGCAGATGGGAAAGTTGTTTACTCTGGCTCTGGTCTTAGAGGGTACGGCAATTTAATCATCATCAAGCACAACAACACTTACCTTACGGCTTACGCCCACAACCAAACCTTGATAGCCAAGGAGGATCAGCAGGTCAAGCAAGGGCAAAAGATTGCAGAGTTGGGCAGTGGCGATTCGGACCAACCCCTGGTCCATTTTGAGATCAGAAAGTTGGGTAAACCCGTTGATCCACTTAAATGGTTGGCACCGCGTTGAGGCATAAATCTAGATCAAGAGCAAAAGGAGTTGTATCCAAAGAGGGGGCCTCTTTGGACCCTGCTTTTTACGCAAGTGCACCAACCTACTTCATCGAGTCTTT
>DAIUEA010000005.1:0-242 GCA_036845365.1 Limnohabitans sp.
CTTTTAAGGACCCGCAATGCGTATTGATTCCTCCTCTTTAGATCAACTGTTTTTGAATGCCAGATCCTCAAACGGCTTTTTGGACAAGCCCGTGCCTGAGTCACTCTTAAAAGAAATTTATGATCTAGCCAAGTTTGGCCCCACCTCCATGAACACGCAACCCGCGCGTTTCATCATGCTCACCTCACACAGCGCGAAAGAAAGAATTTTGCCGGCAATGAGTCCTGGTAACGTGGATAAAA
>DAIUEA010000005.1:252-1518 GCA_036845365.1 Limnohabitans sp.
AACCAAATCTGCTCCCGTAGTTGTTATCGTCGCCTCGGATTCGGAGTTTTTTGAACACCTACCCCAAACTTTCCCAAACAAACCCGATGCAAAAGAGCTATTTGCGGGGAACGCGGGCTTAGCTCAAGCAACTGCGACCAGAAACACCACTTTGAGCGGGGCATACTTTATCATCGCTGCGCGCGCGCTTGGACTTGACTGCGGTCCCATGAGTGGATTCGATCCCGCTAAAGTCAACACTGAATTTTTTGCTGATGGCAAGCACAAAGTTGACTTTATTTTGAACTTAGGATACGCGGATACCAGCAAAATCTTCCCAAGAAACCCAAGACTGAGCTTTGATCAAGCATGTAAGGTGCTTTAAGGGAATCAGAAAACCAAACCAAAAAAGCACAACGATACATTGGCATGAAAATAATTCAATCCCTGGATGAGCTCAGGACCTTTTTAAACCAAGAGGTCTCGCTAAGCGAATGGATCGTTGTGACACAGCAGATGATTGACCAGTTTGCTCAGGCAACCGGAGACCAACAGTGGATTCATGTGGATCCAAAGCGAGCAAGCGAAGGTCCGTTTAAAACTACTATTGCGCACGGATTTCTTACTCTCTCACTGATTCCTAAGATGATCAGCACTGCTCTTACATTACCCCCCACAGGCATGGCTATTAATTACGGGCTCAATAAAGTAAGGTTTACAAAAACGGTGCCCGTGAACGCAAAAGTCAGAGGTCGCTTTTTCTTAACTGACATTGAAATTCTCTCCAGCCCAGTTGACCAAAAAGAAGTTGGTTATCAAATGAATTGGAAAGTTACCATCGAGCAAGAAGGGGAGACTAAACCCGTTTGTATCGCTGAGTCCATCACGCGAAGATACAACAAAACAAACTAGTCCATTTATCCCTTGTTCATTGCCCTTCGACCCCTTCACTTATGTTGGTGTTAATGCTCCTAGGCTATATTTTTCTAAGGCTTAGCAAACCCGTTTTGCCTCCAAGCCTCATAGATCATTACTGCAACTGAGTTGGACAAATTTAAGCTTCTTTGACCCTTGATCATGGGCAGTAATAGCCTTTGATCTGGCTCAAAACTCTCGCGAATAAGTTGGGGTAGGCCCTGAGTTTCAGAGCCAAAGAAAAACCAGTCTTGGGCTACAAACTGAACCTCAAAAGCTTGTCGTTGCCCCTTAGTCGTCAAAGCAAAGCAGCGCTTTATATCTGGTTTGGCCTCGTCCAAGAAAAAATTCCAGTTGCGGTATCTTTTGACA
>DAIUEA010000005.1:1528-20806 GCA_036845365.1 Limnohabitans sp.
TACTCATGGTAGTCCAGACCGGCTCGGCGCATCAAAGGGTCCGTCATATGAAATCCCAGCGGCTCAATCAGATGCAGCCGACAGCCCGTGTTGGCGCATAACCTAATCACGTTTCCTGTGTTCGGCGGTATCTCAGGATTTACAAGAACAATGTTAAACATGCTAGTTTATTTTTTCAAAGACACATCCATCTTACAATGGATTTACGGATGGAGGCTACGATGAAGTAATGTTTGTGTCCATGCCTTAGTTCTTCTTTTTTCTGCCAACCGATTGGACTCCTCCCTTCTAATGAATTCCAAATCACCTCCCACCTTAGACCCCGTAGCGCTGCAACGTTTCAAGGCACTGCAAAACTCTAAGAACACAGCCTGGTTACATGAGGAGGTAGGAGAACGCATGATAGAGCGCTTAAAGTGGTTTAAAGAAGAACCTCAATCATGGATCGACTGGGAGCCAATCAATTCCGGTTTAAAGGGACATTTGAGTCTGCAAAAGATGTACCCCGGCGCAAACGTCACTGTGATTGAACACAACGCTCAACGGCTTGGGCAAACGCAACAACTTCTCGCACGCTCTTGGACGCGCAACCTCCTTCCCCGCATCAAAAACTCCTCCTTAATGTGGCCTGGCAAGCAACGTTTCATTTTAAATCCGGACAACGTATCGCTTGCATCTTTGGATGCACCCACAGAGCAACCCAAAGAACAACCCAAAGAACAACCCAAAGAACAACCTAAAGAACAACCTAAAGAGCAACACATTGAACAAGTCGGGTTGATTTGGGCGAATATGCTTTTGCACCTAACTGCCCAACCCTTGGATTTGATCAAAGCGTGGCACAAATCTTTGAAGGTGGGTGGATGGGTCATGTTTAGTTGCTTGGGACCAGACACCACAAAGGAGCTGAGAGAAATTTACAACAGGCTTGGTTGGCCAGCACACTCTCACGAATTCACCGACATGCACGACTGGGGGGATATGTTGGTTGAGTCGGGCTTCTCGGACCCGGTGATGGATATGGAACGCATCACACTGACCTACTCTTCACCAAAGTCTTTAATCGCTGATCTGCGCTCTTTGGGGAGAAACTTTCATCCCCAAAGATTTACTTCACTAAGGGGGAAAGATTGGTTAAGAGTTTTCGAGAATAATCTTCTCACTCTGAACACCCATAAAAGCTCAACGGAGCTTTGTTTGCCCCTGACTTTCGAGATTATTTATGGCCATGCATTCAAAGTTGCACCAAGAATTAAGGTAGCACAAACCACCTCTTTCTCAGCTCAGGATATGAAGGCTATGCTTAAACGCTAGTGCACTCAAAGAGTACTTCTCAATTGTTTTGAATAACTCACAAAGGCTTAAACAATCCCAAACCTTTTCTTGATGGATCTCGCAATTCCAGGAGCGTCTAAACCTAGCTGAGAAAGTATTTTTGCGGGGTCTCCGTGAACGGTAAATTGGTCACTCACACCAAGACGAAGGACAGGGATGACGATGTTCGCCTCTTGAAGGGCTTCTAGCACTGCGCTTCCAGCGCCGCCCATTAAAGCCCCCTCCTCTACAGTGACGATTGCGCTGTGCGTGCGGCCAAGCTCTAACAGCAAATCCGTATCAAGGGGTTTGGCCCATCTCATGTTAGCAACGCTTGCATCCAGCTCCTCTGCTGCCTCTAAGCAGGGATACAACAGGGTGCCAAAAGCAAGAATCGCGATGCGGAGTTTATCGGACTTGGATTTAAGGCTTAGGCGGCGAACCTCGCCGCGACCAAAAGGCAGCAACTCCTCTACGGAGCCAGTTTGAGTTCCTACCCCGCTCCCCCTTGGGTAGCGCACAGCGACACAGTGGTCCTGAGCAAACGCAGTGGACAAGAGCTTGTAACACTCTGCCTCATCAGCGGGACAAGCCACACTTACATTGGGGACGCATCTTAAAAACGCAATATCAAATACGCCCGCATGAGTCGCTCCATCTGCTCCCACAATGCCCGCACGGTCCAAGGCGAGGACCATCGGGAGCTTTTGTAAGGCCACATCATGAATCAATTGGTCATAGGCCCGTTGAAGAAAAGTGGAATAAATAGCTACTACCGGCTTCATACCACCACAGGCCAATCCGGCTGCGAAAGTGACGGCGTGTTGCTCTGCAATACCCACATCAAAGTAGCGGGTAGGGAATTTTTGTTCAAACTCCACCATCCCCGAACCCTCTCGCATCGCAGGCGTGATTCCAACTAAATTTTTATCATGCGCAGCCATATCGCACAACCAAGAGCCAAAGACCTGACTAAAGGTTCTCTTGGGTAGGGTAACGGGCGGGATCAATCCAACGCTAGGGTCGAATTTGCCAGGGCCGTGATACAGCACGGGATCAGTTTCGGCCAATTTATAGCCCTTACCCTTCTGGGTGACGACATGTAAGAATTGAGGACCCTTTAGGTTCTTAATATTTTCCAGCGTTGGGATTAAAGAGTTTAAATCGTGTCCGTCGATTGGACCTATGTAGTTGAAGCCAAATTTCTCAAACAAGGTTGCAGGGACAACTAAGCCCTTGGCCTGTTCTTCAAAGCGCTTTGCAAGCTCAAATAGCGGAGGTGCGCCTTTTAGTAATTGCTTTCCCGCCTCCTTTGCACTTGCATAAAACCGCCCACTCATCAACTGAGCAAGATATCGGTTTAAAGCCCCAACGGGTGGGCTAATTGACATGTCGTTATCATTCAGCACAACCAGTAGATTGCACTCTGCGATGCCCGCATTGTTTAAAGCCTCAAAGGCCATACCCGCGCTCATGGCTCCGTCGCCAATGATGGCGATACAAGACTTTTGTTCACCCCTTTCCTTGGCCGCCAACGCCATCCCCAAAGCCGCAGAGATACTGGTCGATGAGTGAGCAGTTCCAAAAGCGTCATACTCGCTTTCGCTGCGCATGGGAAATCCACTTAGACCTCCGAGTTGGCGCATCGTGGACATTTTGTCTTTGCGCCCGGTTAATATTTTGTGGGGGTATGTTTGGTGTCCTACATCCCACACCAACTTGTCCTCAGGTGTATTGAAGACGTAGTGCAAAGCAATTGACAACTCGACGGTCCCAAGGTTTGAGCTCAGGTGTCCGCCTGTTTGGGATACGCTTTTAAGCAAAAAATCTCTTAGCTCTTTGGCCAGAGGCTTCAACTCTTCTTTAGACAATCGTCTAAGGTCTGATGGGGAATGAATCTGATCTAACATGTTTTAATAATAATCTAATTTCTTATAGTCAGTAGTTTCGGTTTACAACTCTCAAAGCGATCGCAACCAATGCATCCGTTTTAGATAAATCGCTTGCGAGCAGTGCTTGATTGGCCTTCATAACTAACACATCCGCCTTGTGCTTGGCCCCCTCAATTCCCATCAAAGAAACATAGGTCGGTTTGTCAGCTTCAGCGTCCTTACCCGCCGTTTTACCGAGCACCGAAGAGTCAGCCGTCACGTCCAATATATCATCTACCACTTGAAAGGCCAGGCCAAGTGCACTGCCAAAGACTTTAAGTTGCTCCAAATCCGAGTCCTTTACCCCTGCACACATTGCCCCGGCCAAAACACTCGCCTCTAACAAAGCACCTGTTTTGAGCTTGTGCATTTGACTAAGATGCAACTCGTCCAGGTTTTGCCCCACGCTTGCCAAATCAACAGCCTGCCCCCCCGCCATACCGTTGTACCCGGCCGCACGTGCAATTAAACCGCAAAGCTTGGCTTGCAAATAGGGAGTGATGTGGGAGTGCTCAGGGGTTAATACCTCAAAAGCAAGAGCCTGCAGTGTGTCCCCCGTTAAAAGCGCCAAAGCCTCCCCGAACTGCACGTGAACAGTGGGTTTGCCCCGTCTGAGAATGTCATTATCCATACACGGCATATCATCATGGACAAGGGAGTAAGCGTGTATTAATTCGATCGCGGTTGCCGCTCTGAGAGCTGCCTCACGTCTCCACTCCCATTCCTCAGCGCTCATTTTATGCAAACCCGCCTCAAACGCACCCATCACCAATAGGGAGCGCAACCTTTTGCCACCGCCCAACACGGCGTACCTCATTGGCTCATTTAGATTTGCGGGTGCAAGCGGTGGTATCCACTTATCTAAGCACGCCTCAATCTCTGCCAAACTTTGCAGGCTCCAAGACTCTAAATCAAAAGACGGGGTTACGTTCACTGGTCATTTTTCCAAGGTTTTAAATCCCCGTCCTCAAGCACTTTTATTTGCTCCTCAACGGAGCTTAATTGCTCGCGACAGTACTTCAGCAATAGGGCCCCACGTTTGTAAGAGACTAGGAGCTTTTCAAGCGGTAATTTTCCAGACTCCATTTGTGACACCAAATCCTCTATTTCTAACATCGCACTTTCGTAACTTGTAGGTTGATCAGAAATGACCTGCTCAGTGATTTGAGGAGACGCCTTGGGCATTTGATTTAAACCTTAGTGTGGGTAAAAAAGACAATTGTAGGACGGCTAATGCACCATTAACGCAGTACCCAGGGTAGAATCGGGGTTTTCCGCCAGAAATACCTGGTTTCCACTATAACTTCAATTACTTCCCTGTGGGGAGTCTTTAGGTCAGGTCAATCATGTCTGATTTAAGTCTTCAACTGCAGCAGGCGTTTAGTCAACTTCCTGTCTCTAGCTACTCCGATGAAACGCTTTTTAAGCGTGAAGTCGACACTTTGTTCAACAAAGGGCCCAATTACGTCGGTCACGCACTGTCTGTGCCCGAGGTGGGTGACTACCACGCCCTCCAAAAAGAAAAAGAGGGAAGGGTTCTCATTCGAACTGAACAGGGGATAGAGCTTTTATCAAATGTGTGCCGCCACCGCCAGGCGGTCATACTCAAAGGGCGGGGTAACCTAAAAAACAATAAAAGCACATTGGGTGCTCAAAGCTTACCCCTGGGGGGCGGATCCTCCGAGCATATTGTGTGCCCCCTTCACCGCTGGACCTACTCAACCACTGGTGAACTCATCGGCGCGCCCCATTTTGCCCAAGACCCTTGTCTAAACTTAAACCGCTACCAACTCCATGAGTGGAACGGCTTATTATTCGATGCCAGTGGTCGCAACGTTGCCTCAGACCTACAGTCCTTATCCCCGCGCTCGACGCTAGATTTCACGGGCTACGCGCTTGATCACATAGAGCTTCACACTTGCAATTACAACTGGAAAACTTTTATTGAAGTCTATCTCGAGGACTACCATGTCGGGCCGTTTCATCCAGGGCTAGGCAACTTTGTGACCTGTGAGGACCTTAGGTGGGAGTTTGGAGATGAGTATTCAGTCCAAACCGTTGGCATAGCCAACAGACTTGGCAAAGCAGGCTCACCCGTATATCAGCAGTGGCAGGAACAGCTCATGAGCTACAGGGGAGGCAAAGTCCCCGAGCACGGTGCGATTTGGCTGACCTACTACCCCAATATCATGGTTGAATGGTATCCGCATGTGCTGACAGTCTCTACTCTTCACCCTATTAGTCCCACACAAACTTTGAATACTGTTGAGTTTTATTACCCCGAAGAAATTGTGGCCTTTGAGCGAGATTTTGTTCAAGCGCAAAGAGCTGCATACATGGAGACTTGCATCGAGGATGATGAGATTGCAGAGCGAATGGACGCAGGCAGGCTCGCCCTTCTTGAGCGCGGAGACAATGAGGTCGGCCCCTACCAAAGTCCAATGGAGGACGGTATGCAACATTTTCATGAATGGTACCGCAGGAGCATGCAAGCCTCAAGCGAGTAAAGTGGGCGCGGCGTAAATGTGGGCGCTTGGAGTTCCCACACAAAAAAGGGCTTTTCATTTGTGTTCAAAACTATCATCTCTGTTGCTGAATTAAAGGCAATCCAATCCGACCCAGAGTTAATCAAGCAACTCATTGTCTTTGATTGCAGTTTCGATCTTGCCGACACCCACAAAGGGCTATTGCAGTTCAAAGAGAGCCACATCAAGGGGGCCTTATTTGCAAACCTTGATAAAGATTTGTCTACCCATAACCCGGATGATGCAGTCAACGGGGGTCGTCATCCGTTGCCCAAAAGAGAGATATTTGCCCAGTGGCTCAGCAAAATGGGGGTCACCCCTTCATCTCAAGTCGTCGTTTATGACCGACAAGGGAACAATTTTTGTGGACGACTGTGGTGGATGCTTAAATGGTGTGGACTCGAAAGTGTTGCAGTCTTAGACGGTGGTCTCAAAGCATGGACTCAATCCCAAGGAATTATTGAAACTGGCGAGCATCTGCCCCCTAACTTTGAGATGAAGCGCAATACGTTTAAGCTCCAGTCGCCCTTAGTCCAAATGCTCACGATCGATGAGTTAAAGGAGCGCTTGAGCTCAGATGAGCGCTCCAAATCTAGCACCATCTCCAAGCGCCAAGTTTCGTTGATTGACGCTCGTGCAACACCTCGCTTTAACGGTGAGGTCGAACCACTCGATCCCCTCGCCGGTCATATACCCGGCGCCCTCAACAGGCCCTTCAACAACAATCTAACGACTGATGGTTTTTTTAAAAGCAGTGACCAACTTCGCAGTGAGTTTGAACTTTTGCTTAACGGCAAAGATCCCCACTCAGTCGTTCACCAATGCGGTAGCGGTGTCAGCGCAGTACCCAATCTTTTAGCGATGCATATCGCCGGGTTCGGGTACACCACCTTGTACCCTGGCAGTTGGAGTGAGTGGTCCAGGGTTGAGGGCGCGCCTGTAGAGCGGACGAGTTAAACTACCTAGCCATTAGTTCAGTATTAGTTCAGTATTAGTTCAGTATTAGTTCAGTATTAGTTCAGTATTAGTTCAGAATTAGTTCAGACTCGACAATATTGTCAATAAATCAATAAATCAATAAATCAATTAATTAGTTGGTATTTACTATCCATCTTTTAAACAAATTCAGTGACTTTAATAGAACCATTACTGCTTAATATAGCCAACCAATTTGGCAATACGCCTTTGATAGTTTCTAATTGAAATCAAAAAAACTATTTTTTTATCTAATATAAGTAATAATAAATAATTACTCTAACAAAAATTTTGATTTAGACATACACTGCACAACCAGTTCGCGCGGGTTGAGTGATCTACTAGAGCAAGGGCTCTTTTAGAGGACCTTACATCAGTCAGCGGGTGCTTAATTGGTGTACAAAATCTTATACATAACTTAGGTGAGGAATATCCATGTCAAGAGCGATCATTATTGAGAAAAACGGTGGTCCACAAGAGCTAAAAATTGTGGACGTTAAAGTCGGAGAACCTGGTGCGGGGGAGATCAAAATTGCGCACAAAGCAATTGGACTCAACTACATTGATGTTTACCAGCGCGCGGGCCTCTACTCCTTGCCAATGCCGCTGCACATGGGAATGGAAGCCTCTGGAATCATCACCGCTATTGGCTCCGGGGTAACTCATTTGAAGGTGGGTGACCGCGCCGCTTACGCCAGCAACCCCCCCGGCAGTTACTGCGAGGAGCGCGTCATGCCCTCCAAATGCGTCGTGAAACTCCCAGATGCCATCTCATTTGAGACTGGCGCGGCCATGATGTTAAAAGGCCTAACCGCAGAGTACTTGCTCAAGCGCACACTGCCCCAAGGCGGCCTGCATAAGGGCGAATTTATTCTGTTTCACGCCGCTGCAGGTGGCGTTGGTTTAATTGCGTGCCAGTGGGCTAAAGCGCTTGGTTATCAATTAATTGGAACAGCCGGGAGCGACGAGAAATGCGCCTTAGCTAAAGCCAATGGAGCAGCGTTCACAATCAATTACGCAAAAGAAGATTTCCAAGCCAGAGTTAAAGAAATAACAGGCGGCAAAGGCGTTAAGGTGGTGTACGACTCGGTTGGAAAAGACACATTCGAGAAATCTTTGGATTGCTTAGCTCCACTTGGATTGCTTGCAAGTTTTGGTAATGCATCAGGGCCTGTGCCTAGCTTTGCTCCAGGTATTTTGGCGGCCAAAGGCTCAATTTACATCACGCGCCAAACTCTTTTCACACACCTCTCAACGCGTGAAAACACCCAAGAGATGGCAGACGATTTGTTTGAAGCGGTCACGAGCGGAAAAGTCAAAATCCATATCGACCAGACCTACCCTCTTGAGCAAGTCCAACAAGCTCATATCGATTTAGAGGCACGCAAGACCACGGGCTGCACCATCTTAACCCTCTAAGCTTAAATCATCCACCAAAAGGGCTTCGGTTTGTTTTTAAACCAAGCCCTTTTTTATTTGGGTTGCTGGTTTCTTAAGTCATGCCCTAATTCGTTTGAATAAAGGCCTATAAAACCTGGCTTAATGAAACAGTATTCAGTCCCCTGCCGCTTAACACTGGGATCTCAAGACTTTGACTTTTTAACCCTAAGCATCTCATCTACAAATAGACAGATAGCGCCCAGCGTAATTGCGCTGTCGGCTAAGTTGAAAGCTGGGAAATGCACTCCGGCCCAATAAAAATCCAGGAAATCGACAACGTAGCCATACAAAATTCTATCCAGCACATTACCAAGAGCTCCGCCCAAAATAAAGGTCAAGGCAAACGCAAAAAGCTTTTGTGTGGGATGCGATTTAATCATCGTGAGTATAAAAGCAGCCGCAATCAAACCTATACCCGTAAAGAGCCACCTCTGCCATCCCCCCTCGGAGGCCATAAAGGAAAATGCAGCGCCTGTATTGTGCGCGAGCACTAAATTAAAAAATCCTTGAAAGACGGGCTTGGATTCGCCTAGCTGAAAACTCCCCGTAATAAGTATTTTGGTGTACTGATCTGCTAACAAGATGACCGCTGCAGTAGCAATCCAGATTACAAATAAAGAGCTCTTTAAGCGGTTCGAGGGCATTTCAATTTCCGTAGTTAAGGGTAGGAATCAACGAGGCATTTGCAGAGTGAGGTTGTAAATTTCAAGCAAAAAGACGTCTATCACCTTTACCGTACAGATTACTGACACAACGCTTGCAAAGGGTTGCGTGTTGAGTCTCAGCGCTTGAGCCCACATCGGCGCTGTAATGCCAGCAACGAGCACATTTGGGGTTAGCGCTTGCGAGCACCTGAACGATCTCTTTTTCTCCCATCTCAATCACCGACTCAGACGTGATAAATACATATTTGAGGTCATCCCCTAAACTTCGCAACAATTCAAAATCCGCAGCGTTCAGGGTCAACTTGAGCTGGGCCTGCAAAGAGGAGCCAACTAACCCACTGGCCCTGAGGACTTCAATTTCTTTGTTAACTTGGTCCCGGATTTCTTTGATCCTTTGCCATTTGGCCAAAAGCTCCAAATCGGGCTGAGGCAGGTGCATATAGGTTTGCGTGAAGATGGAGTCTCCTTCATTGGCTTGTCCAGCCTGAAGTACCCCCCAAGCCTCTTCTGCAGTAAAGGACAGAAAAGGCGCCATCCAGCGCAGCATTGCATGGGTGATTTGGTAAATCACCGTTTGAGCGCTTCTGCGCTCAAGCGAGTCAGGTGCGCTTGTGTATAAACGGTCTTTTAAAATATCTAAATAAAACCCGCCTAAATCCTCGGAGCAAAAGATTTGAATTTTGTTGACTACGGGGTGAAACTCGTATTGACCAAAGTGGCCTCCTTCAAAGACACCTTTCTCCGCTCTCCATTGCCCCACAATTTGTTCTTGCAGTTGCTGCGTTCTTGATAACGCGTAGCGATCTATTTCAAGTAAATCACCATCCTCAACTTTGTGCACCGCTGCATCAAAATCACTGATATTGGCCATCAAAAAACGCAGCGTATTGCGAATGCGTCTGTAAGAGTCCACCACCCGGGCCAGAATCTTCTCGTCAATGTTTAAGTCACCCGAATAGTCCGTTGCACCCACCCACAACCTAACAATCTCGGCGCCGAGTTTGCCAATCACCTCTTGGGGGGCTACGGTGTTTCCTAAACTCTTACTCATTTTGCGGCCCTGTCCATCGGTGGCAAAGCCGTGCGTTAGAAGACCTTTGTAGGGCGCTCGCCCGTACAAAGCGCACCCAAGCAAAAGCGAGCTGTGAAACCACCCTCTGTGTTGATCATGCCCCTCAAGGTAGAGATCCGCCTCAGGTCCTTCGTCGTGGTAGGGATTTCTTGGGTAGACGTTTTTGTGCGAGCCGCGCAGCACGTGCTCAAACGTAGAGCCCGAGTCGAACCACACCTCTAAAATATCTGTGCTTTTTGCATACTCTTTGGCGAGCCCGCCGTAAAGCCCAACAATTTCCTCCAAACTCGTGCGGCTCCAGGCCTCAACCCCTCCTTCCTCGATCTTGTTAACTGCAAAATCTAATATATCTAGCGTGCGTGGGTGCAAAGCACCGCTGTCCACGTGAATTAGAAAAGGAATGGGTACGCCCCAACTGCGCTGACGAGAGATACACCAATCGGGTCTATTGGCAATCATGTCACGCAACCTAGATCTTCCGTTTTCCGGATAAAAATGGGTCTCCTCAATAGCTGCGAGAGCGGTTGCGCGCAAAGACTTAGGCGCTTTGTTGGTTGCAAAAATACCCTGGCTCGACTCTGTTTCCTCGTCCATGCGGATAAACCACTGCGCCGCAGCGCGGTAAATGACCGGTGTTTTGTGCCTCCAGCAATGTGGGTAACTGTGGGTGATTGTTTTTGTAGCCATCAAGCGCTTAGCTTGCCTGAGAGTCTCCAAAATAACAGGCACTGCTTTCCAAATATGCTGCCCCCCGAATAGAGCAAAATCACTTGCATACGTGCCCCCGCCTTGCACGGGATTTAAGATCTCTTTGATTTGCATCCCGTGGGAGACGCAGGAGTTAAAGTCATCAACTCCGTAGGCGGGCGCAGAGTGCACTAAACCAGTCCCCTCGGAGGCAGTTGCATATTCAGCTAAGTAAATGGGCGCGAGTCGGCAGTACGATTGATCTACTTCGCTCAAGGGGTGATGAAACTCAATCATGTCTAAATTGACACCCAAGGTGCTAGCAACTATTGATCCGTTGAGACCCCATCTTTGCAAACAAGACTCCACTAAATCCTGAGCAACCACGTACAAACCTTGCTCAGTGTCTACAAGAGAGTAGAGTATCTCGGGATTAAGGTTAATCGCTTGATTTGCCGGTATGGTCCAAGCCGTTGTGGTCCAGATGACTGCGAAAGCGTCCTTGCTTAGCGTATCCAGTCCAAACGCTTTGGCGAGCGCTTGAGGCTGCGCGCACAAAAAGGCCACATCTAAGGTTTCACTTTTTTTCTCCGCATATTCAATTTCAAACTCAGCCAAAGACGAAGCACAGTCAAAGCACCAGTACACAGGCTTTAGCCCACGGTATACAAAACCGTGTTCAATGACTTTTTTAAAGGCTCTCAGCTCACCCGCTTCATTTGCAAAATCCATCGTCTTGTAGGGGCGCTCCCAATCACCAAGGACCCCTAAACGTCGAAAATCCTCTCTTTGCTGTTGGATTTGTTCGGTTGCAAAGGCGCGAGACTCAGCCTGCATCTCGTCCCTGCCCAGTTTCTTTTTTCGAAGCTTTTCGATCGCGTTCTCTATAGGTAACCCATGACAGTCCCAGCCCGGTATGTACTGGGCATCAAAACCAGCCAATTGACGCGACTTGACAATCATATCCTTAAGCACCTTGTTGAGCGCGTGGCCAATGTGAATTTGCCCATTTGCGTAGGGTGGCCCATCGTGCAAAACAAAGAGGGGAGCGCCCGCACGGCTTAAGCGAAGTCTTTGGTACAGACCATCTTCAGTCCACTGCTTTACCCAGGCACCCTCTCTTTTAGGTAAATCCCCTCTCATTGGGAACGCCGTATCTGGCAAATTCAGGGTCTTGCGGTAATCGGTGCCACCATTTTGAGTGGAGTCTGGGTTTTTTGCTTGGGAGTCTGTCATAGGAAATTAGTAATCTGCTTTGCTCGGTTTTGTAAATTCTCTTTGAAGGAAAATGTTCGTAGCAGAAGTTTTTTGAGCTGTTTTAGTAGAACTTTTATTTTAATCGAGTTGGAAGCGAGGGAGTCTGGTGAATCCCCAAAATCAGATGCCCACTTAAGATAAGATGGTTTTTTTCACTGCGGGCGGGCTGTGTGAAAATATCAATACATACCTTAGATAGACCTTAATTTAAGCGGTGTTGGCCGAGTTTAAGTAAAAAATACAATTTTCAAGTAAGTCTCTAAAATCTAATCCATTCAATTTATTGCTGAAGTACTCTACTTCAATAGGAATTTTTTTATTTCTTTTCTTAATTGCTTTTAACAAACCATTTAAATCTAAAAAGCCTTGTCCTAAGCTCACCCGACTTAAAGAATTCGTGGTAACACTCTCGGCTACGTCACAAATTTGAATTAATCCAATATTATTTGTACCAGAATCAATAAATTTTAATAAATCGCTATCCCAATAAGTATGAAAAAGATCCAAATTAATTTGAATACAGTCGATTTTTTTTATGATTGCTATCGCCTCGTTGAGACTATTAATGCAGCTTTTAGACCAAGTCCACATAGGATGAATCGGCTCTAAAAGTAAAGGGACGCCAGTTGATTGCGCTTCATAGCTATATTGCATCAAACGATTAACAATATATTGTCTTGATTGCTCCAACGTTAATTTACCACAACCAATGCTTTGTCCGCCTACGATTATATTCAAAGGAGCATTACCTAATTCCCTCGCACACTCAAGCAAATATTTATTTTGTCTTAATTGAGCATCGTGAAGTTTTGATATTGGGTGATAAAAATAGCCAGCACTGTTAATGGAGCTGATAAAAAGGTTGCGACTCTTTAATTCGTTTTTTATAGAGATCAAAGAAGTTTCTTTAAAGACTCGCTCAGTTAATCCCACCCCTTTAAAACCATAATTCTGAATAATATCTAAAAACTCAATAAACCCTACATTATCAGGACAAATGTAGTGACTCACACTAAATACTTCTTCTTTTGGTAACTTATTTATGAATTCCTTACTCAATCGTTTTCTACTAAAAATTTTTAAAAAGACGGCGGGGTGCTCATCCAAATGGCTACAGTAAAGGCAGTGCTTTCATTCCTCCATTGATGAGGTACTTCACTCTCAAAGTAAAGACAATCATTCTTGTTTAATGTGTACCAATTGTCACCCACACTGACCCGAAGTTGTCCTTCAATAACAATCACAGCATCTTCACCTTCATGGCTAAAGGCATTAACACCACTTTGTGAGCCGGGAGGTAAATTGATCCAAAATAGAGAAACCTTTCTTTTCAAGTCGGGAGTCATCATTTCATAAATAATATCTGACCCAGGAAATTCGATTTTCATTCTCTGATTGGCACGCACTATGCCAACTGAATGAGTAACTGCTTTTTTCCTAGCTTCCGAGAACATAATTGCACTAGCTGGCATATTCAATACTTCGGCTATCCTTTTTAAGGAGCTAACTGAAGAGGTTATTATGTTTCGCTCGACTTGCGATAAATAGCTAACAGACAGATTTGTTTTTTTTCCTAACTCTACCAATGTCAATTTTTTTGATTTTCTAGCAAGCCGAATTTCTTCACCGATCGTGCAAATTGGAGTGCTTGATTCGTCAAAAGACCTAGGGCTGTGATTTGTTAATTGACTAGTCATTTAAAAAATTGACCTATTTAATTGATTAAGCTAATGAATTAAATCCAGTAAGGGCGGTGGCGCACCCTCAAATGCCAAATTAGTTTCGATTGCAGAACCACATGACGGACACAATAACTGTCTTAGTTTAAATCTTCCATGGTCATAATCTTGTCCTCGCACAGGGCCAGCAGAACTTAAAGGCGTTAAACGTTGTCTTAAGTGTACTAGCAAATTCTCACCTGATTTGCCTATCGCATCATTGCAGTGAAGACATATGATCTTTTTACTTTTACCATCTATCTTCAAAGCATTACCAAAAGTAAATGTTTTATTTGTTTTGAATCGAAATACGCTTTGAGATGGATCAATCTGTTGCGATTCTAGCATTTTTTGTTTTCTTATCGTCTTACGCAAACTCTCAGTTGCTTTTAGATTCAATTTTTCGTCTTCAGATATAACCACGCCATAAATATCTTTGCTTGCTTTCTTTGAGATGACACCTCTCATTAAATCTTCAAATACTTGGCTAGGGTCACGCGTCAATGGATCTCCATATCCCCCGCCAGCTTGCCAACTGTGATACCACACATCACCTTGCAACATAGGTGTACGTACATGCTTACAAGATAGTATTTCAAGGTTTCCAGGAATGGAGGCGAATTCGGATGGTAATTGCTTTGCAGATTGAAATGATTGATCTAAACCAGTACGTGTGAACCGAGCAATACGAATGGCCGCTCCAGGTAAACCTCCACTGATTCCGATGGCATTCGGCATCTCTGCACCAGTACCTGCAAATAATCCCTCTAATTGCCCTTGCGGTGCGTCGTAAACCATATAAGCCAATTCAGCAGACCGCCCACCCCTGTATAAACCGGGGCCGCCGGAATCTTTAAGATGCTTTCTAAACAGGTATAGGACAGGATATTCAGCCTCTTGGTCCTCAATATTTGGCATATTCGGAGTGGTATTAAAAACAATACCTGCTGTGTCTACGCCATCAGCATAAGACCTTGCCCCCCCCCCTCCGCCAAAGTGACTCATCTCAGTGGCAGCGAACTGGAAACCATGCTGACTTTGCCCAGCAAAAATTGGCGCCATGGAAGTTCCAGACCAAACCGCCATGGACTGGTCTTTATACTTATCGCTGCACATCAAAAGTTGAGACAGGCATCTCCAAGTGACATCAATAGTCACAATTACGGCTGAAATTGTCGCCATGGCGCAAGGCATTGGGTAAGCGCAATTGTTAACGGTACCCACTTCACTCACTATGTCAATACAATTCCTAACCCCTTTATTCCAGGGTATATCCCAGCACAAGTTGATATACATTGATGACAAAACTGCTGCCTGCAGGCCAGAATACGTTGAGTTGATGAGACCTTTTGCATTAGGGCTAGTTCCAGTAAAGTCAAATTTAATCTTTTTGCCCTTTTTAGTCATAGTACAAACAATTTTATAGATCTCATCATTGTGACCATCATGATCTATAAATTGAATATCCCGCCATACACCATCAGGTAGCTCTAATAATCTGGCAGACAGCTTTTCTTCAGCATAAGCGATTGATTTACGCATCACCCCTTTAAAAGTATCACATCCCCACGTTTCGATCAATTCAAGTATTCTGAGTCGCCCATTGTTCAAGGCGGCAATTTGACCTTTTACATCCAAGCCAACCAATGGATCACGCACCTGATTTGTAATCCAACCTAAGATATCTTCCCTTACCTCACCTTTATCTACAATTTTCACAGGTGACATTCTTAGGCCTTCTTGGTGAATATCAACTGCTTTCACAGAAAACCCTCCAGGATCCATGCCACCGGTATCTAACTGATGCCCAGATGCGCCTATCCAGGCTACTAATTCTTTTTTGTAAAATATTGGCGCTACCGTCGCAAAATCAGGCGCATGTATGGCTCCTAAATAGGGATCATTACAAATAAAAATATCACCATCTGAGATCTCATCTTTAGGAATTAACTTTTGAGTGCTGTTAACAATGAGAGGTAATACATTGCCCTGCGTTACTATGTAAGGGCCAACAGCAACTAACCCACCGTCAGGTTGCATAATGGCAGAAGCAGCGTCATTTCCTGTAATAAGCACATTAGAGCCGGAGCAACGCATATATTGAATACCCATCTCCTCAGTGATGGACAGCAAACGATGATTAAGGACTTCAAAGGTCACAGGATCGATCTTGATGGTCTTAGTTGGCTTATCAGTTTTACGGGATGTTTTCGGTTTATTCATTATGATTACCTTGCTTTTATTTTTTGAAGGTTTAATTGAATTTTGAGTTGATTGCATATCATTCAAACCTACTTTAAATGAATGTGAGTATGTTTAAACTTATCTATCTTTGCGATTTGATTAACTAGAACCACAATTGTTGTTCCAGGGTGTTCGATTAATGCAGGCCCTGTTAACTCAAAATTACTTGGCAAAGAGGGGCCATCGTAGACTAGATGCTTTACCATTTTTCGACTTTTCATACAATAAGCCATCCTTGACTCAGGCTTAACCTTGACTCTACTTTTGCTAGCTAGCTCAGGCACAGGCTTATTAACATGTCCTATTGCCTCAACGCCAAAATTTATACACTCAACGCCTGCATCCCTAAGCCCTGAGCCAACACCAAAAAGTCTCTCATATTCTTTATTAAAGTCATTAATTAATTTTTCAATGGAGTTTTTATTAAATTTTGCATCAACGGGTATTCGCACGTTATGAACTTGCCTCCTATACCTAGCCTCAACCCAACGCTCAAAACGTCTATTAGATTTTGAGACTTCGGCTTCAGCTAATTTTTTATGCCCTTGGTCTTCCATAGTAGAGTAAATTTTCTCTAACTTTTGATATTCAATAGGTAGGGTTAATGGATCTGAAAATGACATACTAAACCTAATATCAGATATTGACGCCCCATATGCAGAGTGGACGGTTGCAAAGTATGGAATGATTATTTTTTCACAACCAACCTCAGAGGCGTAGGAGGCGGCATGCGTTGGTCCGGCCCCGCCATAAGCCATCATTACAAAGTCCCTAGGATCGTGTCCTCGCTCTAATGTTGATTTTCTAATCAGATCTGCCATTTGGCTGTCAATAACTTGCCTTATTCCTGCGGCGGCGGTTAAAGTGTCACCTTTGAACAAAGGATCGGCAATTTTCGTTTTGATTGCGTTGTAAGCGGCGTCAAGATCCAATTGCATCTTTCCAGCCAGAAATTTTGCAGGTGAAATATATCCAAGGACCACATCTGCATCTGTAACAGTCGGATTGGTCCCTCCCAATCCGTAACAAGCAGGGCCCGGAGATGCTGAAGAGCTTTGTGGTCCTACTCTTAACCGATCATTATCCAGCCAGGCGATTGAGCCTCCACCGGCACCAATGGATGATACATCCACCATGGGCAAGCGAAGTTGATATTGATTGAGTATTGTTTCCTTGCTGTAAGTCCATTGACCATTCTTGACAATTGCAACTTTGAAGGTTGTTCCACCCACGTCGGTTGCTATCACATTTCCTGAACCTAATTCAATTGATAAATGAGCCGCCCCAACCACCCCAGCCGCTGGCCCAGACTCAATCGTAAATATCGGTGTCACCTGCTTAGCCGTAGTCAAACCACCATTCGATTGAACAATCAGCAAGTGCTGCTTAAGTCCTAACGCTTTAAGAGTCACCTCCAACCTCTTGAGATAACTTTCGATCACAGGTCCTACGTACCCATTAAATAAAGCAGTGGCGGATCTTTCATATTCGCCGATCACTGGTGCGATGCTTGAGGAGATACTTACGTAAAGAGAGGGAGCTATTTTTTTTATTAATTCGGCAGTTCTGAGTTCATGTTTAGGATTTTTGTGAGAAAAGAGATATGCAATTGCGACAGATTCATAGCCTAGAGCTACTATTTTCTTTATTGCATCAATTACTTTTGCCTCATCCAAATCGATAACGGTTTCACCTTTATAGTCAATTCTTTCGTTAATGGAAAAAATATCCTGTTCATTGGCAAGTAATCTAGGTTTTTGTGTATTGCGGTAATGATGTCTTTCAAAAACACTAAGACCTGCAACACGCCCAGAAGCTCTCATAATTATCAAAGTGTCTGCAAAGCCTTCAGTTGTTAAGACGGCTGTTTTAGCCCCCTTGAATTCAAATACCGCATTTGTAGACTGAGTTGTGGCATGAATTATTCTTTCTGTCTTTGAGAGTAGATGCTTAATATCAATAGCAAATTTCTCGCACGCATTTTCAAGTCCACTCAAGACACCGTTTTGAAGATCCGCTGGAGTCGTAAGTGTTTTACCCATCGCCATCTTTTGATTTTTTTTATCAAAAATCACGACGTCTGTAAACGTTCCACCCACATCGATTGCTACCGTATACATACCTACTCCATAAAAAAAGTTTACATTTATGTATATTTTTACTTAAATTTCGCTACATTGATATAGGTAATAATAGTAACAGTTAATTAATTTATTATTACTACAATATTCTATAAATTAGTATTTAATGTTTATATTAAATAATTAAATTTACTTTCCAAAAAACCATTTATCCTTATTGATTTAATGCTTCAAATCATTTAATATTAATTTTAGTAAAAATTTTGAGCCTTTAAAGATTTCTTCAACTGAGTAAGTTTTGTTCAATGGTTTTAAAAAGTAAGGAGTACAAATATGAAGTGTTTAGTCCGTTTTCTTCTGTTTACATCCCTCTTAGCCACGGCTCTCAGCGGTCTGTCTTTTGCCCAAGATACTTACCCAAATAAGCCAATTAAATTGGTACTCAGTTTTGATGCCGGCGGCGTATCTGATGTACTGGGCAGGGCTTTGGCTGCAAAAATTGGCCCATCCATAGGACAAACCATTTTTGTCGAAAATCGGCCGGGCGCTGGCTCAACAGTTGCAGCCGCTTTCGTTGCTAACTCTCAGCCTGATGGCTACACGGTTTGGTTACAAGATTTAACAGCCCATGCCATTAATGCATCCCTTTACAAGCGCTTGTCCTTTGACCCGGTAAAAGCATTTGATACGGTTACATTGGTCGGATATTCTCCACTAATGCTGGTTGTTCCGCCTCAGTCCCCTGCGAAATCAGTTTCTGATTTAGTCACAATGATAAAGAGTAATCCCTCTAAATTTAATTACGCTTCGGCAGGCAGCGGCACTGGAAACCATTTGAGTGCAGAAATATTTAAAAAGGCTATTGGCGCAAATGATGTTGTCCACATACCCTATAAGGGAAGTGCACCCTCGGTTCAAGCCGTTATGGCTAATGAGGTGAACTTCTCTTTCATTAGCATGCCTCCTGCAATAGCAAACGCAAAGGCTGGAACTCTAAAAGGGTTAGCCGTAACAGCAAACCAACGCTCATCAGGTGCAACTGATGTTCCAACAATGAAAGAAGCCGGTATTCAAAATGCTGAACTGGTGATTTACTCAGGAATCTTAGTCCCTGCAGGGACACCTAAGTCAATTATTGATAAACTTAATAAAGAATTTATCAAGGCGGTTGAGTCTGAGGATATTAAAGCGTTATTTATACGAAATGGGGTAGAGCCCACTACCAATACCCCTGAAGCATTGAAAGTTCAAATGCAAAATGACATAGCACATTTTGCTCCAATCGTAAAAGCATCTGGCGCAACTATTGATTAAAAAATACTTTGAATACAAATAAAATCCGGTTAATTGTCTTTCCCGGAGGCTTTAA